>JBQGCR010000564.1:0-9626 GCA_052038585.1 Kineosporiaceae bacterium | reverse complement strand
ACGCCCGCAGCGCGTCCGCGTGCATCTCCTCGACGTCGAACCCGAGCTTGCCGTCGCGCAGCTGGCGGACGTAGTAGTCCCGGGCCACCCCGTCGACGCCGGTCACGCGCTGCCAGCCGAGGAAGATGTCGCTGCTCGCCTGCATGACGCGCTGCCCGTCGACGACGCGTCGGCCGTCGTGGTCGTGCGACGCCCCGGGCACGTACGGCTCGAGCACCGACGGCTGCGCCTCCTTGGCCTGGAGGAACAGCGGGTCCTCGCCGTCGCGGCCCGTGAGCAGGAGCACCCAGGCCCGCGTGCCGACGCTGCCCACGCCGACGACCTTGCGTGCCGCGTCGACGAGCGTGAACTGCTCGAGCAGGTAGCGCCGGTCCGACGTCCGGGACCGCCGGTAGCCGCGCAGCAGCCCGCGCAGCTCCTCGACGACCTGCTCGTGGTCGACCCCGCGCAGCTCGTGGAGCGGGACGACGAGCGGCGGGTCGGCGACGATCCGCGGCCGGCCGTCGACGAGCTCGCAGAGCTTGCTGAAGACCTGGAGGCTGTCGCGCGCACGCGCCTTGGCCACGTGCGCCTTGGCGCGGCGCCACCGCCGGCCGTCGAGCTCGTCGTCGAGGTGGCGCAGGACGTCCTCGACGTCGAGCCGGGCGTACCAGACGTCGAGGGTGCGCATGCCGGCGAACTCGCGGATCGTCTCGCGGTAGGTCCGCACGGCCTCGAGGACGAGCGACCGCCGCAGCTTGGGTCGGTCGTCGCGGACCCGGCCGACCACCTCGACGCTCGCGGCGAGCCGCTTGACGTCCCACTCGAAGGGGCCGGGGGCCGTCTCGTCGAAGTCGTTGAGGTCGAAGACGAGCCGCCGCTCCGGCGAGGCGTAGACCCCGAAGGTGCCCAGGTGCGCGTCGCCGCAGAGCTGGGTCCGCAGCCCGGTCGTCGGGGTCCCGGCGAGGTCGGCCGCCATGACGACGGCCGACCCGCGGTAGAAGGCGAACGGGCTGGTGAGCATGCGCCCGTGCCGGATCGGGACGAGGTCGGGCACCCGCGTGAGCGCCTGCTCGGACAGGAGGGCGACGGCGTCCCGCCCGGCGGGCGGCAGCTCGGCGTGCGCCTCGCGCGGGACCCGGTCCCGCAGGGCGCGGCCCCGCGCGGCGTGCTCGGCCGGGGAGGCCCAGCCGGCGGCGGCGCCGGAGCGGCGGGGTCGCGGGGGCAGGTCACGACCGGTGGCGGGGGCGGAGGTCATCGTCGTCTCCTCGGACCGGCCGGGGTCGGTGACCGGTGCGCCGCCCATGCTCGCAGGTCCGCTCCTCCCAACGGGTGATGTCACGAAACACCGTGCGCCGCCGGGTGTAGGGATCATGCACGGGGGGTACGGGCGACCTAGAGGGCGGTCCGGGACGAGCCACCGGACCGCCCTCTCCTGTCCCCGTCCGGCGCAGCGGGACGAACGGCCCCGCCCGACGTCGGCCACCGGCGAGCACAGTGGCGGCATGCCCAGTCGGCGAGCGGTCGAGGACTTCCTGGCCCAACGGGTCGTCGCGGTCGTGGGGGTGTCGCGATCACCGAAGTCCTTCTCGGAGTCCGTCGTCGGGCTGCTCGAGGGAGGCGGTCGCACCGTCCACCGGGTCAACCGGCACGGGGGGACGAGTCCGGGAGGGGCGCCGGTGTACGCACACCTGCGTGACGTGCCGGGACCGGTGGACGGTGTGCTCGTCCTCGTCGACGCCTCGTCCGCGCTCGAGGTGGTGCGCGAGGCGGTCGCCGCGGGCGTCCCCCGGGTGTGGCTGCACCGCGGCTCCGGCCGCGGGGCGGTCGACCCCGAGGCCGTGCGGCTGTGCTGGGAGGCGGGCGTCGACGTCGTCGACGGGGCCTGCCCGTTCATGTTCGCCGAGCCGGTGAGGGGCGTGCACCGGCTCCACCGCGCGCTGGCCGGGCGGCACCTCACCGCATGAGGCAGGCCGCACCGGGGCGACCTATCCTGAACGGGACATGGACACCCTCGCCGGCCTCCGCGCGGCCGTGGCGGACCTCGGTCCCCGCGACGCGCACCGCATCTCCCGCCGGCTGGACGGGATGCGCCGCCTGTCCGGGGACCGGCTCGCCGGCGCGCTGACCCAGGTCGCGGACGACGTCGAGCGGGCCCGTGCCCGGCTCGAGCGCCGTGCCGCCACGGTGCCCGCCGTCCGCTACCCCGAGCAGCTGCCCGTCAGCGCCCGCAAGGACGACATCGCGGCGGCGATCCGGGACCACCAGGTCGTCATCGTCGCGGGGGAGACCGGGTCGGGGAAGACGACGCAGCTGCCGAAGATCTGCCTCGAGCTCGGCCGCGGCGTCAAGGGCCAGATCGGCCACACCCAGCCGCGCCGGATCGCCGCCCGCGCCGTGGCCGACCGGATCGCCGACGAGCTCGGGCAGCCCCTGGGCCAGACCGTCGGCTACAAGGTCCGGTTCGCCGACCGCACCGGCGAAGACACCCTCGTCAAGCTCATGACCGACGGCATCCTGCTCGCCGAGATCCAGAGCGACCGGCTGCTGCGCGGCTACGACACGATCATCATCGACGAGGCCCACGAGCGCTCGCTCAACATCGACTTCCTCCTCGGGTACCTCAAGCAGCTCCTGCCTCGCCGGCCCGACCTCAAGCTCGTCATCACCTCCGCGACGATCGAGACCGCCAGGTTCTCCGAGCACTTCGGCGACGCCCCGGTCGTCGAGGTGTCCGGACGCACCTTCCCCGTGGAGGTGCGCTACCGGCCCCTCGTCGAGGAGGCCGACGACGAGGACGACGACGGCGGCGTCACCACCGACGTCGTCCGCGACCAGGTCCAGGCGATCGTCGAGGCGGTCCAGGAGCTCTACGCCGAGGGTCCCGGCGACGTGCTCGTCTTCCTCTCCGGCGAGCGGGAGATCCGGGACACCGCCGAGGCGCTGAACCGGCTCGTCACCGCGGGGACGTTGCGGCACACCGAGATCCTCCCGCTGTACTCGCGGCTGTCCGCGGCCGAGCAGCACCGCGTCTTCTCCGCCCACACCGGCCGCCGGGTCGTCCTCGCGACGAACGTCGCGGAGACCTCGCTCACCGTGCCGGGGATCCGCTACGTCGTCGACCCGGGCACGGCGCGCATCTCGCGGTTCTCCCAAAGGACCAAGGTCCAGCGGCTGCCGATCGAGCCGGTCTCCCAGGCGTCGGCGAACCAGCGGGCGGGCCGTTGCGGCCGGGTCGCGGACGGCATCTGCATCCGGCTCTACAGCGAGGAGGACTTCGAGAGCCGGCCGCGCTTCACCGACCCGGAGATCCTGCGGACCAACCTCGCCTCGGTCATCCTCCAGATGACCGCGCTCGGGCTCGGCGACATCGCCGCGTTCCCGTTCGTCGAGCCGCCCGACCGGCGGGCGGTCAAGGACGGCGTCGACCTGCTCGTCGAGCTCGGCGCGATCGACCCGGCCGAGGCGGACCCGAAGAAGCGGCTCACCCCGCTCGGCCGGCGGCTCGCCCGGCTGCCCGTCGACCCGCGCCTGGGCCGGATGGTCCTCGAGGCCGACCGCAACGGCTGCGTCCGCGAGGTCATGGTCGTCGCCGCCGCCCTGTCGATCCAGGACGTCCGGGAGCGGCCGGCGGACGCCCAGCAGAAGGCGGACGACCTGCACCGGCGCTTCGTCGTCGAGGGCTCGGACTTCCTCACCTGGCTGAAGCTCTGGGACCACCTGCGCGAGCAGCAGCGCGAGCTGTCGTCGTCGGCGTTCCGGCGGCTGTGCAAGCGCGAGTTCCTCAACTACGTCCGGGTGCGTGAGTGGCAGGACCTCGTCGTCCAGCTCAAGGCCGTCGCCAAGGACGTCGAGGTGAGTGTCAACACCGAACCGGCTGCGCCGCAGGCGGTTCACCAGGCCCTGCTTGCGGGGCTGCTGTCCCACGTCGGCCTGCGCGACCCCGAGAAGCGGGACTACCTCGGGGCCCGCGGCGCGCGGTTCGCCGTCTTCCCCGGCTCGGCGCTGTTCAAGAAGCAGCCGCAGTGGGTCGTCGCCGCCGAGCTCGTCGAGACCTCCCGGCTGTGGGGCCGGGTCTGCGCCCGGATCGAGCCGGAGTGGGTCGAGCCGCTCGCCGGGCACCTCGTCAAGCGCACGTACTCCGAGCCGCACTGGGAGAAGAAGCGCGGCGCCGTCATGGCCTTCGAGCGCGTCACGCTCTACGGCGTCCCGATCGTCGCGCAGCGCAAGGTCGGGTACGCCCGCGTCGACCCCGCGCTCGCCCGGGAGCTGTTCATCCGGCACGCGCTCGTCGAGGGCGACTGGGAGACCCACCACGGCTTCTTCGCCGAGAACCGGGCGCTGCTCGACGACGTCGCCGAGCTCGAGTCCCGCGTGCGCCGGCGCGACATCCTCGTCGACGACGAGACGCGCTTCGCGTTCTACGACAGGCGGATCCCGGACGACGTCGTCTCCGCGCGGCACTTCGACGCGTGGTGGAAGAAGGCCCGCCGAGACCGGCCGGACCTGCTGACGTTCACCGAGGACCTCCTCGTCGCCGACGACGCGGGGGACGTCTCGCGCCAGGACTTCCCCGACGAGTGGCTCACCGCCGACGGGCTCGCGCTGCGCCTGTCCTACCAGTTCGAGCCGGGCACGGACGCGGACGGCGTCACCGTCCACGTCCCGGTCGAGGTGCTCAACCGGGTGCGGCCCGACGGGTTCGAGTGGCAGATCTCCGGCCTGCGCCAGGACCTCGTCACGGCGCTGATCCGCGCGCTGCCCAAGGCGGTCCGCGTGCAGCTCGTCCCGGCGCCCGACCGGGCGCGCGAGGTGCTCGCGACGCTCGAGCCCTTCGCCGAGCCGCTCGTCGACGCGCTGTCCCGCGAGCTGGGGCGCATCGCCGGCGCGCCGGTGCCGCCGTCGGCCTTCGACTGGTCCAAGGTGCCCGACCACCTCACGGTGACGTTCCGGGTCGAGGACGCGAAGGGCAAGCGCCTGGCCGAGGGCAAGGACCTCGAGGCGCTCCGGCGCCGGCTCGCGCCGGCGCAGCGCAGGACGATCGCCTCGGCGGCGCGCTCGATCGAGCGGACGGGCCTGACCGCCTGGCCCGCCGAGCCCGTGCCGCGGACCTTCACCCGCGTCGTCAACGGCCTCGAGGTCCAGGGGTACCCCGCGCTCGTCGACACCGGCGACGCCGTCGACCTGCGCGTCCTGCCCGGTGCCCCGCAGCAGGCCCGGGCCATGTGGGCCGGCTCCCGGCGGCTGCTCCTGCTCGCGGTCCCCTCGCCCGCCCGGCAGGTGCTCGGCGCGCTCGACAACCGGGCCAAGCTCGCCCTGGCCGGCGCCCCGCACGGCTCGGCGACGGCGCTCTTCGAGGACTGCCTCACCGCCGCCGTCGACTCGCTCATGCGCGAGGCCGGCTGGCTCGCCGACCCGGCGACCCCGTGGGACGCCGAGCACTTCGCCCGGCTCGTCGACGCCGTCCGCCCGCGCGTCGTCGAGCGGACCCGGGAGGCGATGGCCCGCACGGCCGAGATCCTCGCGCTGGCCGCCGAGGTGGACCGCGGCGTCCGGTCGGTCTCGACCCTGTCGGTGCTGGCGTCCCTGACCGACGTCCGCGAGCACGTCGCCCGGCTCGTCCGGCCCGGCTTCGTCACCGCGGCCGGCGTCGAGCGGCTGCCCGACCTCGCGCGCTACCTGCGCGCGGACCTGCGGCGGCTGGAGACGCTGCGCGACAAGCCGTTGCGCGACCGCGACCTGCTCGGCCGCGTCGCCCCGGTCGAGGCCGAGCTCGCCGCCGTCCGCGCCGAGCTGCCGGCCGACGACCCCGAGCCCGCGGCGGTCACCGAGGTGGCGTGGCTCGTCGAGGAGCTGCGCGTCAGCCTCTTCGCGCAGACCCTCGGCACGCGGGTCCCGGTGAGCGAGAAGCGGATCTACAAGCTCCTGGACGCTCTATGACCCCCACCCCGCCCCGCCGTGATCGTGCACCCCATGTCGGTGATCATGCACCTCCCGCTCGCGATCATGCAGGCGATGCGCATGATCACGGACGTGGCGTGCATGATCATCGTCGTGAAGTGCATGATCACGGGGTGGGTGAGGTCGACGACGTCGTGGCGCGGATGCGCGCCGAGCTGGCGCGGCTGGAGTCCGCCGGCAGCCACCTGCGGTGGTTCCTCGGCACGTACCTGCGCACGACCGAGGCGATCGGGGCGGCGCTGCGGCGCGGGCTGTTCGAGGACCCGGCGTGGGTGGGGCGGTGGGACGCCGTCTTCGCCGACTACTACCTCGCGGCGCTCGCCGCGCACGAGCGGGACCCGGCGGCCGTCCCACGGCCGTGGCGGCTCGCGTTCGGCACCGCGCCGGACGTGCACCCCGTCGGGCACGTGCTCCTCGGCATGAACGCGCACATCAACTTCGACCTGCCTCAGGCGACGCTCGACGCCGTCCCGGTCGAGGCCTTCGATGACCCCGTGCTCATGGCCTCGAGGCACCGCGACCACGAGCGGGTGGACCGGGTGCTCGCCGAGCAGGTCGCCCGCGAGGACGTCGCGCTCGCGCTGGACGACCCGCGCGGACGCACCGTCGTCGACACCGCGCTCGGCCCGGCGAACCGCGCGCTCGTCCGCCGGTTCCTGCGCGAGTCGAGGCGCCGCACCTGGGAGAACACCGAGGCCCTGCACCGGGCGCGGGTCCGCGGGCCGGAGCACTACGCCGACGCCGTCCGCGACCTCGACACCGTGTCGAGCGCCCGCGTGGCCGACCTCGCCCGGCCGGGCCCGGTGCTCGTCCGGCTCGCGGTGCGCGGCTTCGGCGTCACGCTGCCGCCCTCCTGAGCGCGCGGCGGTCTGCCCGGAAAGCAGTGGCACGGGCCGCCGGTCGGTGGCAGCGTGAGGTGGTCAGCAGTCCCGACGCGAGGAGGCCGCCATGCCCGCAGCACCCGACAGCCCGCAGGGGGCCGCCCCGGCCGCGGCGCAGGACCTCAAGGCGCGGATGAAGGAGGCCCTGGAGCGCAAGCAGCGCGGCGGGACCCCGCACCCCGGCCAGGTCGCCGCCGACGGCAAGGTGCACGGCGCCCACGGCGCCGAGTCGCACCGCAAGGAGTTCCGCCGCAAGTCCGGCTGACCCGGCCCCCGCCGGGGGGCGACGCGCCGACGACGGGCCCGCTCAGCGCGAGCGGGCCCGTCGCCGCGTCTGCTTCTGCACGTACATCTCCGCGTCGGCCGCGCGCCAGGCCGTCTCGAGCGAGCCGTCCGCCGCCCGCGCCGCCAGGCCGGCGCTCGCCGAGACCCCTTCGGCCGCCAGCGCCGAGCGCAGCCGCTCGAGCTCCGCGCCGGCCCCCGCGAGGCCGGCCTGGACCGCGAGGACGCCGAACTCGTCGCCGCCGATCCGGGCGACGAGGTCCCCGGTGCGGGCGTGCCGGCGCAGCACCTCCGCCGTCGTGCGCAGCAGCCGGTCCCCGGCCTCGTGGCCGCCGGGACCGTCGTTGGTCTCCTTGAGCTCGTCGAGGTCGACGACGATGACGGACGCCTCGTGCCCGTAGCGGCGGCAGCGCGCCTCCTCGCGGGCGAGGACGTCGTGCCAGCCGCGCCGGTTCGCCACCCCGGTCAGCTGGTCGACGGACGCCTCGGCCTCCGCCCGCTCGGCCCGCCGGGCCAGCTCGTCCCGCTCGAGGTCGGCGGCGAGCACGGTGGACAGCAGGCGGGCGAGCACCCGGACCGTGGGCTCGAGGTCGTGCAGCCGGTCCGGCTGCGGGGAGGGGTCGAAGGCGCACAGCGACCCGAAGAGCGCGCCCGTGTGGTCGTGCAGCGGCAGCCCGATGTACGCACCGATCCGCAGCAGCGACCGGTTCGGCGCCTGCGCGTACGCCGGGACCTGCTCGACGTCCGGGGCGACCGCCGGTGCGCCCGCGACCATCTGCGCGCAGAGCGACGACTCCCACGGCAGCACGGTGCCCTCGGCGACCGAGTACGCCGGGTCGGCGCTGTCGGCCACGAGGATCACCTGGTCCGGCCCGGCCGCCCGGGTCACGGTCCACAGCCCCATGCCGGACAGCGCCCGCAGGTGCGCGAGCACCTCCCGGGCCGCGGCGTCGAAGTCGGGCAGCACCGCCGACGGCGCCGGCGCCCCGGCGGCGGCCGCGGCGCCCGGCGGGGCGGGGACCGCGTCACCCGCCCAGACCCCGGGGCTCGTCAGCTCGAGGTCCTCCGCGCGGCGGGGGCGGCCGAGCAGGTAGCCCTGGACGCACCGGCACGACCGCCCGGCGAGGGCCCGCAGCTGCTCCGGCGTCTCGACGCCCTCGGCGACGACGTCGAGGTCGAGCGCGCCGGCGAGCCCGAGCACGGCGTCGACGATCCGCGTGTCCCGCTGCGGCCCGGCCATCGCGGCGACGAGGGACCGGTCGATCTTCACGACGTCGACCCTCGTCCGTTGCAGGAGAGCGAGGTTGGAGAACCCGGTCCCGAAGTCGTCGACGGCGAGCAGCACCCCGAGGTCGCGCAGCCGGGAGAGCGTCGCCGTCGTCGCCGGGCTCTGCCCGGTCACCGCCGTCTCGGTGATCTCCAGGCCGAGCGGCACGGCCGGCGCGCCGGGCGGACCGGCGGCCAGGCCGGCGGCGACGACGTCGGCGAACCGCGGGTCGTCGAGCTGCGTCGCGGAGACGTTGACCCACAGGGTCGTCGCGGCCCACGGTGAGCCCTCGGCCGCCCAGGAGCGGTGCTGGCGCAGGGCCCGGTCGAGGACGAGCTCGCCGAGCTCGGCCATGAGCCCGGCGTCCTCGGCGACCGGCAGGAACCGGTCGGGTGCGACGGGCCCGAGGTCCGGGTGGTCCCAGCGCAGGAGCACCTCGACGCCGGAGGCCGCTCCGGCCCTCAGGTCGAGCTGGGGCTGGAAGACGAGGTGGAGCTGGGCGTCCGGGTCGGCGCCGGGTCGCAGGAGCTCGCGCAGGTCGTGCTCGAGCCGGCTGCGCTCGTGGGACGCCGACGCCGCCGCCCCGTCGTCGCTCGCCACGCCGCCGCGGTTCCCGGTGCGCTTGGCCGACGCGAGCGCCGCCTCCGCCCGGCGCAGCAGGTCCTCGACGGCGTCGTCCACGGCGGTCGAGGCCACGCCGACGGTGGCGTGGACGACCGTCACGCCGCCCCCGAGGGTCATCGGCTGCGCGACGAGCTCGGAGAGCACCTCGGCACGCGCCCGGGCGAGGTCCGGGGCGAGCCCGGGGCACAGGACGACGAACTCGTCCCCGCCCACCCGCGCGACGAGGTCGCTCGGCCGGCCCGCCGAGCGCAGCCGGTCGGCCAGCGCCACGAGCGCCTCGTCGCCGCGGTGGTGCCCGAGCGTGTCGTTGAGGACGCGCAGCCGGTCGACGTCGAGCACGAGGAGGCTGTGCGGCGGGGCGACCGCCGCGAGGGACTCCTGCGCGGCGGCGAGGAACCCGGGCCGGGTGAGCAGGTCGGTGAGCCCGTCGCGGACCGACTCCCGGCGGGCGGCGGCCGCCTCGCCGTCGCGGCGGACGGCGAGCGTCGCGAGGGTCGCCGTCGTCTCCAGCCGGCCCTCGAGGCCGCCGGGGACCGGCCCGGAGCCGGCGACGACGACGACGCCCGCGGGGTCGTGGTCGCCCATGGGCACGGCGCGGGCCCACGTCGCGCCGCCGACGGCGCCGGGTCCGA
>JBQGCR010000563.1:0-5595 GCA_052038585.1 Kineosporiaceae bacterium | reverse complement strand
CAAGGGCGACCGCACGCCGGAGGAGAAGGGCTGGACGCTGCGGACGCGCCCGTACAGCCCGCGCGGGGCCGCCTGGGTGGTCCGCGGCGCCGACGTCCGGGACCCGTCGTGGGAGGTGTGGCTCGGCGAGGCCGCCTGAGGCGCCCGTCCCGGCGGGTGCGAGGGTGTCGGGCATGACCGACGCCTGGAGCCCCACGACGGACCTCGGACCGACCCGGCCGGAGCTCGCCGGCGACCTCGGCATGGTCGCGACGACGCACTGGCTCGCCTCGCAGGCCGGCATGGCCGTGCTCGAGCGGGGCGGCAACGCCGCGGACGCCGCGGTGGCCGCCGGGTTCGTCCTCCAGGTCGTCGAGCCGCACCTCAACGGTCCCGGCGGCGACCTGCCGCTGCTCGTCGGCGAGCCCGGCGGGGACGTGCACGTCGTCTGCGGGCAGGGCCCGGCACCCGCCGGCGCGACGCCCGAGGTCCTCGCCGACCTCGGGCTCGACGCCGTCCCGGGGACGGGCCTGCTCGCGGCGACGGTGCCCGGCGCGTTCGGGGCGTGGACGCTGCTCCTCGAGCGGTGGGGGACGTGGGAGCTCGCCGACGTCCTCGCCCCGGCGCTCGGCCTCGCACGCGACGGCGCGCCGGTGCTGCCGCGGGTCGCCGCGACGGTCGAGCGGATGGCCGACCACTTCCGCGCGTCCTGGCCGACGTCGGCGCAGGTCTGGCTCGCCGACGGCGTCCCCGCGGCGTGGGGCCGGCTGCGGCTGCCGGGGGTCGCCGGCACGTACGAGCGGGTGCTCGCCGAGGCGGTCGGCGCGACCCGCGAGCAGCGGATCCGCGCGGCGCGCGACGCGTGGTACCGCGGCTTCGTCGCCGAGGAGGTCGGCCGGTTCGTGACGACGACGGCGTGGCGCGACACGTCCGGCCGCGAGCACGCCGGGCTGCTCACCGCGGACGACCTCGCCGGCTGGCAGCCGTCGGTCGAGGAGCCGGTCGGCGTCGTCCACGGCGCCGGCGAGGTGCGCCAGTGCGGGCCGTGGAGCCCGGGGCCGGTGCTGCTCCAGCAGCTGCGGCTGCTCGAGGCGCGCGGCGTCGGCGGGGCCCCGGACGCCGACGACGACGGGGCGGCCGTGCACGCCCTCGTCGAGGCGCAGAAGCTCGCCTTCGCCGACCGGGTGGCCTGGTACGGCGACCCGGCGGCGACCGACGTGCCCCTCGACGCACTCCTGTCGCCCGACTACGCCGCCGCGCGCGCGGCGCTCGTCGACCCGGAACGGGCGAGCAGCGAGCTGCGCCCCGGCCGGCCCGACGGCCGGGAGCCGGCGATGCCGGCGCTCGCCGAGTACGACGCCGAGGGCCGGGCCCGCGGCGGGGCCGCCGCGGCGGCGCTCGACCCGGTCGACGACACGCCCGTCCAGCGGGCGGCCGGCACCGGGGAGCCGACGTTCCGCGGGGACACCTGCCACGTCGACGTCGTCGACGCCTCCGGCCTCATGGTGTCGGCGACGCCGAGCGGCGCGTGGCTGCAGTCCAGCCCCGTCGTCCCGGCGCTCGGCTTCCCGCTCGGCACCCGCGCCCAGATGTTCCGCCTCGAGCCGGGGCTGCCGTCGACGCTGCGTCCCGGCACGCGGCCGCGGACGACGCTGTCCCCGACGCTGCTGCGCCGCGAGGGGCGGCCGTGGGTCGCGCTCGGGACGCCCGGCGGCGACCAGCAGGACCAGTGGAGCCTGCTCCTCGTGCTGCGCCTCGTCGCCGCCGCCCGCCGGGGCGGGCCGCTCGACCTCCAGGCGATGATCGACGCGCCGGCGCTGCACAGCGAGCACATGCCGTCGTCGTTCTACCCCCGCGAGGCGGCGCCGAACCGGGTCGTCGTC
The DNA here is from genome assembly GCA_052038585.1 of Kineosporiaceae bacterium. Taxonomy (GTDB): domain Bacteria; phylum Actinomycetota; class Actinomycetes; order Actinomycetales; family Kineosporiaceae; genus JBQGCR01. The sequence continues at coordinate 3,733 of JBQGCR010000563.1, read as the reverse complement.
GAGGGTCGCTGGCCCGCGGCGGGCCTGGAGGGGCTGCGCCGGCGCGGGCACGACGTCGTCGTCGGCGGCGGCTGGACCCTGGGCCGCCTGTCCGCCGTGGCGCGCGACCGGGACTGGCTGCGGGCCGGGGCCAACGCCCGCGGCGCGCAGGGCTACGCCGTCGGGCGCTGAGGCACCGGGGCCGCGCCGTCCGCCGGGGTGCGCGGGGCCGGGACGCCCGGCACGTCACCCTCGAGCGCCCGGGCGACGGCGCGCAGGTCCAGCCGGGTGCGCATCCGCCGCTCGTCCGTCGTCCCGACGACGGCGGTGCGGACGAGGAGCCGGTCGGCCAGGGCGTCGGCGAGCGGGTCACCCGTCGCCGGGGCCGGTCCCTCGTGCGCCGGGGCCCAGACGCTGCGCTCGACGGCCAGGAGCCGCCGGGCGACGAGCCCGACCGGGCCGCGGTGGCCGCGGACGACGAGGACGCACGCCGAGCGCGGCAGCGACGGGTCCTGCCCGAGGAGCGCCGGCAGGCTCACCAGGGGCAGCGCCGCGCCGCGGTGGGTCACGAGGCCGAGCCGGGCCGGGTCGGCGCCCGCCGGGTCGACGCGCCGGCGGGGGAGCGGGAGCACCTCGTCGACGTGCTCGACCGGGGTGACGAGGTCGAGACCGGCGTCCAGGGCGAGGAGCGCCTCGCCGACGGGGGCGCGCCGGGCGCCGTCGTCGTCCGCCTCGTCGTCGCCGTCCCCGGTCGTCGCGGCGAGGTCCGCCGTGCGGATCCGCGCCAGGGCGGCGAGGTCGTCGTCCGCCGCGAGCGCGCCGCCGTCGACGACGAGCACGTCGCCGTAGCCGGGCAGGGCGGCGACGCCGACGAGCACCTCCGGACGGGGGAGCGCTGCGGCCGGGAGAGGGAGCACGTCGTCCGCCGGGACGGTGACGAGGTCGACGACCTCGTCGACGGCGAGACCGACGACCCCGTCCGGCAGCCGCAGGGTGACCGACTGGGGGCGGCTGCCCGGATCGAGGCCGAGGGTGCCGAGGCCGAGGAGGTCGAGGGCGTCGACGACGGCGAGCGGCGCGCCGTCCGCCTCGACGACGCCGCGGCACGAGCCCTGCGCGACGGGGCTGTCGCGCAACGGGAGGGCGGGCAGGGTGCTGCCGACGAGACCGACGTCGAGGCCGAGCAGCAGGGTGGCGCAGCGCACGAGGAGCAGCGCGTCGCTGCCGCCGGCGAGCGCCGTGCCGGGCGTCCGCGGGGCGCGGCGGACCACCGGCAGGCCGCGGGCGACGAGCCGCTCGACGTCGAGCAGGCTGACGACCTCCCCGCCGTCCCCGGTGAAGACGGCGGCGAAGAGACGCCCGCCGTCCGTCGGGACCGGCAGCCGTTGCGCCGCAGCGAGGTCCGCGACCCCGACCACCGCGTCCGCGACGAGGCCGAGCACGCCGTCGCCCGCGTCGACGACGACGACGACCTGCGAGCGGCCGGCGCTCGTGGGCAGGCCGAGCACGCCGCGCACGTCGGCGACCGCGACGACCTGCTCGCGCAGCGGCATCGCGCCGGCCAGGCCCGGGACGTCGTCGGGCAGGGGGTCGAGCCGCGCGGGGCGGGGCACGACCTCGCGCAGCACGTCGGCGGGGACGGCGATGTGCAGGTCGCCGACCCGGAACACCCCGCAGCGCAGGCGGTCCCGTGCCGTGCCGCCGTCGGCCGCGGTGCCGTCGTCGCTCACGCCGGGCCGCTCAGTCGAGGTCGTCGCGGGCCGACGCGAGGTCGTGCAGGACGCCCGAGACCGCCTGCGCCGTCGACTTCTGCTGCATGGCCGCGGTGGCGATCGCCGAGATCGACGCGCTCGTGCGCGAGACGCTCTCGACGATCCGCTCGAACGCCGACTCGACCGTCCCGGCCACGGTGGCGCCGACCTCGACGCGCTCGGCCGACTCCTGGACGAGGCGGGCGATCTCCTGCGTCGCCTCGGCCGACTTCTCGGCGAGCTTGCGGACCTCGCCGGCGACGATGGAGAAGCCGACGCCGTGCTCGCCGGCGCGCGCCGCCTCGATCGAGGCGTTGAACGCGAGGAGGTTGGTCTGCCCCGCGATCTCCGCGATCGTGTCGAGGATGTGCTGGATCTGCTCGGAGGAGCGGCGGATGAGCCGGTTCGCCTCGATGGACTCGCGCAGCGCCGCGAGGCCCGCGTCGGCGTCGTTCTGGGTCTGCGTCGAGTGGCCCGTCGCCTCGCACGAGGACTCGGCGATGTCCGAGATCGACCGGACGAGCTCGCCCACCGACGTCGCCATCTGCTGGGTGCCCATGTCGAGGCGCTGCTGGAGCAGGGTCTGCGCCGTCGTGTCGTAGGCGAACTTCACGACCTTGGTCGGCCGGCCGTCGGGGTCGAGGACGGGGGAGTAGGACGCCTGGATCCACACGTCGCGCTGGTACTTGCCGATCCGGTGGAACTGCCCGCTGATGAACTCCCCGCCGCGCAGCCGCAGCCAGAAGTCGCGGTACTCCTTGCTCTTCACGTAGTCCTCGGGGCAGAAGACGCTGTGGTGCTGCCCCTGCACCTCCTTGAGGGAGTAGCCCATCGCCCGCAGGAAGGTGTCGTTGGCCCACAGGACGTTGCCCTCGAGGTCGAACTCGATGACGGCCTGGGAGCGGTGGACGGCGTCGAGGGTGCTGCGCAGCTCGACGGTGCGCAGCTTCTGCTCGGTGACGTCGACGGCGAACTTCACGACCTTGACGGGCCGTCCCGCCGCGTCGAAGACCGGGTTGTACGTGGCCTGGATCCAGACCTCGGAGCCGTCCTTGCGGATCCGCCGGTACTCGCCGGCGTCGTACTGGCCGCGGCCGAGCTTGTCCCAGAAGAGCTGGTAGGCCACCCCGGCCGCCTCGTCCTCGTGGACGAACACCCGGTGGTGCTTGCCGACGATCTCCTGGCGCCGGTAGCCGAGCAGCTCGAGGAAGTTCTCGTTGGCGTCGACGACGTGGCCGTCGGTCGTGAGCTCGACGACGGCCTGGGACCGGTCGATCGCCGCGAGCCGCGCGGCCACCTCGGCGTTACGGGCGGTCTGGTCGGTGACGTCGGTCGCGAACTTGACGACGGAGGTGACCCGGCCGTCGTCGTCGAGGATCGGGTTGTACGTCGCCTGCAGCCAGATCTCGCGGCCGTCCTTGGCGAGGCGGCGGTAGGAGCCGCTGGTGAAGGAGCCGGCGCCCAGCGCGCGCCAGAACTGGCGGTACCCGTCGCTGCGCGCCTCGGCGGGGTCGACGAAGATTCTGTGGTGCTGGCCGACGACCTCGTCGAGGGCGTAGCCGGTCGTCGCGAGGAAGGCGTCGTTCGCGCTCCTGACGACGCCGTCGACGTCGAACTCGACGACGGCGTGGGAGCGCCAGATCGCGGCGCACATCCCGCGCAGGTCGCGCACGTCCCGGTGCGCGAGCGCGTCCTCCACCGTCCTGTGCGGCTGCGCCATCGTCCTGCCCCTCGGTCTCGCGGCGTGTCTCGTCATGCCGGTTGTCGAGCGAGGGGGAAACAATCTTGAGCGGGCAACCGGGTGCACCCGAACGGCCGCATCACGGCGAAGCCGAGGCCACGAACGCGACGAAGTCGCCTGTTCGTGGCAGAAGAGACAGCGCGCAGCGCCGAGCAGTTCGGGGGGATGCGGGGGCGGAGCCCCCGCTGGTCGCCTGTTCGTGGCAGAAGAGACAGCGCCGCCGGCACGCCGCCGTTCGGGGGGATGCGGGGGCGGAGCCCCC
>JBQGCR010000562.1:0-12148 GCA_052038585.1 Kineosporiaceae bacterium | reverse complement strand
GCCCGCCGGGCCGCGATCCGCCGTCCGTCGGCGAGCACGAGCGTCACGGCGTGCGCCCCGACCGCGCTCGTGACCGACCCGGACGCGACGCGCCCGCGCACGACCCGGCCGCCGTAGCCGCGCACCTCCGCCCGGCCCCGGGCGAGGAGCTCGCCGGGTGCGACGCCCTCCCGGCCGAGCAGCACGTGCACCCCGCCGGCGGGGGCGTTGCGGGGCGCGCCCGCGTCGACGACGACCACGTCGCGACGGGCCCGCGCCAGCTGCACCGCCGCGGACAGACCCGCCGCACCTCCACCCACGACGACGACGTCGCACGTCGCGGGCAGCTCGTCGAACACCTCGGTCACGGTGACCACCTCCGGTGACCACCCTGCGCCGGCGCCGGCCAGACCGGCAAACTCTCTTGCCGGATCGGCAACGACCGCCGTCGCGGCCCGCGACGTCAGGCCGTGGGGGCGACCGCCGTCGGGTCGTGCGCCGAGGCCGCGGGGGTGATGCGCCCGGCGAGGATCTCCTCCGCCCAGTGGCAGGCGACCCGGTGCTCGGGGCTCACCCCGCCGACGGGCAGCGTGCGCAGGGCCGGGACCTCGGTGTCGCAGCGCGTCGCCTGCCGGAACGGGCAGCGCGTGTGGAACCGGCAGCCGGACGGCGGGTTCGCCGGGCTCGGCAGGTCGCCCGTGAGCAGGATCCGCTCGCGCCGGTCCTCGACCTCGGGGTCCGGGATCGGGATCGCGGACATGAGCGAGATCGAGTACGGGTGCAGGGGCCGGGCGTACAGGTCGTCGCTCGGGGCCTCCTCCACGAGGGAGCCGAGGTACATGACCCCGATCGTGTCGCTGACGTGCCGGACGACGGCGAGGTCGTGGGCGATGACGAGGTAGGTCAGCCCGAGCTGCTCCTGGAGCGCCTCGAGCAGGTTGACCACCTGCGCCTGGACCGAGACGTCGAGGGCGGAGACCGGCTCGTCGGCGATGATGAGGTCCGGGCGCAGGGCGATCGCGCGGGCGATCCCGATCCGCTGGCGCTGGCCGCCGGAGAACTCGTGCGGGTACCGGCCGGCGGCGGACGACGGCAGGCCGACGACGTCGAGCAGCCTTCGGACGTGCGCCGACACCCCGCCCTCGGGCGCGATGCCGTGCGCGCGAAGCGGTTCGGTGAGGACGGACTCGACGCTCTGCCGCGGGTCGAGGCTCGCCATCGGGTCCTGGAAGACCATCTGCATCCGCCGGCGCATGGAGCGCAGCGCCTCGCCCTGGAGGGAGGCGACGTCCGTGCCGTCGAACTCGACGACGCCCTCGGTCGGCTCGACGAGCCGCAGCACCGAGCGGCCGAGGGTGCTCTTGCCGCACCCCGACTCCCCGACGAGCCCGTACGTGCGGCCGCGCCGCACGTCGAGGTCGACGCCGTCGACGGCCTTGACGTGCCCGACCACCCGGTCGACGAGCAGGCCCTTGGTGATCGGGAAGTGCACCTTGAGGCCGCGGACCTTCAGCAGGGTGTCGCCGCTCACGCGTCGTCCTCCGGGGTTGACGGGCGGGTGTCGGACGCGAGGGGGTTGTAGCAGCGCAGCCGGCTGCTGCCGCGCACGTCGAGGGCGGGCGCCTGCGTGGTGCAGACGTCGACCCGGTTGCCGCAGCGCGGCGCGAAGGCGCACCCCCGCGACCAGGGGATGGTGTCGTTCGGCGAGCCGGGGCTCGGCCGCAGCGGCTCGCCGCGGGGCGCGTCGAGGCGCGGGATCGAGGCGAGCAGCCCGCCGGTGTAGGGGTGGCGCGGCTCGGTGAAGAGGGCCCGCCGAGGCGCCGACTCGACGATCCGGCCCGAGTACATGACGTGCACGGTGTCGCAGAGCCCGGCGACGACGCCGAGGTCGTGCGTGATGAGCAGGAGGGCCGCCCCCGTCTCGTGGACGAGCAGCTCGAGCAGGTCGAGGATCTGGGCCTGGATCGTCACGTCGAGCGCGGTGGTCGGCTCGTCGGCGATGAGCAGCCGCGGCCGGCAGGCCAGCGCGATGGCGATGAGGGCCCGCTGGCGCATGCCGCCGGAGAGCTGGTGCGGGTAGTCCTTGAGGCGCCGGTCGCCGTCGGGGATGCCGACCCGGCGCAGCAGCGCGGCGGCCTCCTTCGCCGCCGCGGCCTTGTCCATGCCACGGTGCCGGCGGAGCACCTCGGTGACCTGGACGCCGATGGTCACGACCGGGTTGAGCGCGGTCATCGGGTCCTGGAAGACCATCGCCATGTCGCGGCCACGCAGGTCCCGCAGGCGGTCCGGGTCCATCCCGAGCAGCTCGTCGCCGTCGAACCGGACGCTGCCGCCGAGCCGGCGGCCGCGCGAGGGCAGCAGCCCCATGATCGCCAGCGAGGTCACCGACTTGCCGGACCCGGACTCCCCCACGAGGCCGAGGGTCCGCCCGGCCTCGAGGTCGAAGGTCACGCCGTCCACGGCCCGGACGTCGGCCCGGCCCTTGCGGGTGAACGTCACCGAGAGGTCCTCCACGCGCAGCATCGGCTCGGCGGGCGCGCCGCCGCGCGGGCTCTCGTTCTCGCCGAGGTCGAGCACGTCCGTCATCGGGGTCACCGCCGGTACTTGGGGTCGATGGCCTCGCGCAGGCTCTCGCCGAGCAGCGTGAAGCCGAGCGCCGCGACGACGATCGCGAGGCCGGGGAAGAGCGCGGCGTGGAAGGCGACGGAGAGGAACCGCTGGGTCTCCGAGAGCATCCGGCCCCACTCCGGCGAGGACGGGTCGGTGCCCGACAGGCCGAGGAAGGCCAGCGCCGCGGCGTCGACGATCGCCGTCGCGAGGGTGAGGGTGCCCTGGACGATGACCGGCGAGACCGAGTTCGGCAGCACGTGGCGCAGGATGACGTTGCGGCGGCGCACGCCGAGCGACGTCGCGGCCAGGGCGTAGTCGCTCTCCCGCTGGGAGATCATGGCGCCGCGCAGCAGCCGGGCGAACACCGGGATGTTGACGACGCCGATGGCGATCATGACCGACGTCAGGCTCTGGCCGAGCAGGGCGGCGAGCCCGATCGCGAACAGCAGCTGCGGGATCGCGAGCATCATGTCCATGACGCGCATGACGACGGTGTCGACCCACCCGCCGAACGCGCCGGCCACGAGGCCGACGAGGATGCCGAGCGTCATCCCGACGAGCAGCGAGACGACGCCGATGAGCAAGGACTGGCGGGCGCCGTAGATGACCCGGCTGAAGACGTCGCGGCCGAGGTTGTCCAGCCCGAACCAGAACTCCCCGGACGGTCCCGGGATGGACGTCGGGGTGACCCGGCCGACCTGCTGCGTCGGGCTGTACGGCGCGAGCACCGGCGCGAGCAGCGCGACGAGCAGGAAGAGCGCGATGAGCACGAACCCGGCGATGGCGACGGGGTCGCGGCTCACGCGGCGCCAGGCGTCCTTGCCGAGCGAGCCCGACAGGTCGTCCGCGGCGACGGTGACCTCGGCGGCGGCGGCGGTCATCGCGTCCTCACTCTCGGGTCGAGCAGGCCGTAGCTGAGGTCGACGAGCAGGTTCACGACGACGACGATGACGGCGATGATCAGGATGAAGCCCTGGATGACGGCGAAGTCGCGGCTCTGGATCGCCTGCACGAGAGCCGATCCCAGGCCGGACCAGGCGAACACCGTCTCGGTGAGCACCGCCCCCGACAGCAGGAGGCCCACCTGGAGGCCGGTCACCGTGACGACCGGGAGCATGGCGTTGCGCAGCACGTGCCGGCGCGAGATCGTCCGGGGCAGAAGGCCTTTCGCCTCGGCGGTGCGCACGTAGTCCTCGTGGACGACGTCGAGCACCGAGGCCCGGGTGATCCGCACGATGATCGCGAGCGGGATCGTCCCCAGGGCGATCGCCGGGAGCACGAGGTGCACGAGGGCGTCCCAGGCGGCGTCCGGCCGGCCGATGAGGAGGCCGTCGAGGACGTAGAAGCCGGTGGGGTGCTCGATGCCGACGAACTCGCGGGTGCTCTGCCGGCCCTGGCTCGGCAGCCAGCCGAGCTGGACGGCGAAGACGTACTTGAGGATGTAGCCGAGGAAGAACACGGGGATCGTCACGCCGATGAGCGAGCCGATCACCGACGTCGTGTCGATCCACGTGAGGTGCCGGCGGGCGGCGAGGTAGCCGAGCGGGATGCCCAGGCCGATGGCGAAGACCATCGCGGCGAGGGCGAGCTCGACCGTCGCGGGGAACAGTCGCAGGAACTCCTCGAGCACCGGCTGCTGGTTGCGCAGCGACACCCCGAAGTCGCCCTGGAGCGCCCGGCCGACGTAGCCGAGGTACTGCTCCCACAGCGGCTTGTCGAAGCCGTAGATCTCGTTGATGCGGGCCAGGGACTCCGGGGTGGCCCGCTCGCCGAGCAGGGCGATGGCGGGGCCGCCGGGCAGGGAGCGGAGCCAGACGAAGAGCAGGACGCTCAGGCCGATGAGGATCGGCACGAGCTGCACGAGCCGGCGGACGGCGAATCTCAGCACGGGGGGACCTCGGGGACGCGGGGGGCGGACGCCGGACCGGGGCGAGGCAGGACCGCCCGGGCGACGAGGGGTGCTCCCCCGCCGTCCGGACGGTCCGGCCTCACCGCGGGCTCAGCTGGTCGCCGTGGCGGTGACGACGTTGAAGTCCTCGTTCGTCACCGGGCTCGGCACGAAGCCCTCGACACCCTGGCGGAATGCCAGCGCGGGCTCGGTGTGGGCGTAGGGCAGGCCCGGGAGCAGGGTCATGATCTTGCGGTTGGCCTCCTCGTAGAGGGCCGTCCGCGCGTCGAGGTCGGTCTCTGCCTCGGCGTCGTTGAGCAGGCCGAAGATCTCCGGGTCGTCGAAGCCCCACTGCGGGCCGCGCTGCTGGAAGAACGTCCCGATGAAGTTGTCCGGGTCGCCGAAGTCACCGGTCCAGCCGAGCAGGTAGGCCTGCGCGTTGCCGGCGTCGACCTGGTCGAGGTAGTCCGGGTTCCACGGCGCCTGCTTGGTCGTCACCGTGAAGCCGGCCGCCTCGAGGTCGGCCTGCATGAGCTGGTAGTTCGCCGACGGGTTCGGCATGTAGGGCCGGGAGACGTCGGTCGGGAACCAGAACTCGATGGCCGGGTTCGCCACACCGCTCTCGGCGATGAGCTGCTTGGCCTTCTCGACGTCGTACTCGTACTCCGGCACGTCGTCGGCGTAGCCGAAGACCTCCGGCGGCATGAACTCCTTGGCGACCTGCGAGCCCTCCGGGTAGTTCGTCGAGATGATCGCCTCACGGTTGATCGCGTGCGCGAAGGCCTGGCGGATCTTCAGGTTGTCCATCGGGGGCTTGGACTGGTTGAAGCCGATGTAGGCGACGTTGAAGGCGGGGCGGCGCAGGATCTGGAAGCCGGCGTCCTCCAGGGCCTGGGTGTCCGCCGGGTCGACGAGGTCGTAGCCGTCGATCTCGCCGGTCTCCAGCGCCTGCCGGCGCGCCGGGCCGTCGCCGATGGGCTTGAAGACGACCGTCTCGATCTTGGCCTTCTCGCCCCAGTAGTTCGGGTTCGCCTTGAGCACGAGCTGGTTGCCGCGCTCCCACGACTCGAGCGTGTAGGGGCCGGTGCCGATCGGGTTCTCCGTGCCGAACGTGCCGGTGAACTGCGGCGCGTCGGCGCTGCCGCCGACCTCGTCGGCACCGAACTCCTCCAGCGCCTTGGGGCTGGCCATGGCGAACGACGGCAGCGACAGGGCCGAGAGGAACGTCGAGGACGGCTTGGTCAGGGTGATGACCGCGGTCCCGGCGTCGGGCGCCTCGCACGAGGCGTAGAGGCTCTCGGGGGCCGACGGGTCCTCGTTGGTCGCGAAGCCGCCGAAGACGGTGGTCCAGTAGTACGCCAGGGACGGCGACTGACGGACGCCGGTGAAGTTGTACCAGCGGTCGAAGTTCGTGCACACGGCGGCGCCGTCGAACGCCGTCCCGTCGGAGAAGGTGACGCCGTCGCGCAGGGCGAAGGTCCACGTGAGGCCGTCCTCGGACGTCGTCCAGGACTCGGCCAGCGCGGGCTCGATCTCGGTGGAGCCGGGCGACGTCGTCACGAGACCCTCGAAGATCTGGCGGATGACGCGCAGGGACTCGCCGTCGCTGACGAACGCACCGTCGAGCACCGCCGGGTCCGACGAGGCGCCGAAGATCAGCGTGTCCGCGGTGGCGCCGTCGTTCCCACCGCCGCCCTCGGCGTCGTCGGAGCCGCCGCCGCAGGCGGCCAGTGCGAGGGTCGCGACGCCGGCCAGCGCGAGCAGGCGCAGGGGCCGGGTCGATCTGCTGCGCGAGATCATGCATCACCTCTGGGTCTGTACCGCCGGTCACCCTGACCGGCTCTCGGTGACCCTAGACGCACGATGTTGCGGCGCGGGCTCCGGCCCGGCCGCAGGAACGTCACGTTTCTGCAACATCCGCCGGAGAGGTCGCGGCGCGTGCCCATTCTGCGAGCCGTGCCGGGCTCACCCCGACGAGGGTGTCGACGACCGTCCTGCCCGGGGCGGCGGTGAGCTCGACGACGTTGCGGATGCCGACGGTGGGCACGCCGGCGGCCTCCGCCGACCGCAGCCCGGTGAGGCTGTCCTCGAGCGCGACGCACTCGTCCGGCCCGACGCCGAGCCGCCGCATCGCCGTGAGGTAGGGCTCGGGGTGCGGCTTGCCGTTGTGGACGGCGTCCCCCGTGACCACCTCGGCGAAGGTCCCGTCCGGCAGGTGCACGAGGACGGCGTCGACGAGCGCGACGTAGGACATCGTCACGAGCGCGCACGGCACGTGGGCCTGCCGCAGGGCGTCGAGCAGCTCGAGCGCACCGGGCCGCCACGGGACGTGCTCGCGCACCTTCGCCGCGACCTGCGCGACGAGCCGGTCGACGATCTCCTCCTCCGACAGGCGCACTCCCCCGCGCTCGCGCAGCAGCCGCGCCGAGACCATGAGGTCGTTGCCGACGAGGGAGTGCGCGTCCTCGAGGGTCCACGTGCGGCCGTGCTCGGCGACGAGCTCGAACTCGCTGTCGATCCAGTAGGGCTCGGTGTCGACGAGGGTGCCGTCCATGTCCCACAGGACGGCACCGGGCAGGCCGTTTCGCGAGTCGCTCACGCGCTGAAGTACTTCGCTTCCGGGTGGTGGACGACGAGGGCGTCGGTGGACTGCTCCGGGTGCAGCTGGAGCTCCTCGGAGAGGGTGACGCCGATCCGCTCCGGGCGCAGCAGCTCGACGAGCTTGGCGCGGTCCTCCAGGTCCGGGCAGGCCGGGTACCCGAAGGAGTAGCGCGAGCCGCGGTAGCCCTGGCGCAGGATGCCGGACAGCTCCTCCTCGTCCTCCTTGCCGAAGCCGAGGTCCTCGCGCACCCGGGCGTGCCACAGCTCGGCGAGCGCCTCGGTGAGCTGGACGGACAGGCCGTGCAGCTCGAGGTACTCGCGGTAGGCGTTGCGGGAGAACAGCTCCGCGGTCGCCTCGGCGACCCGGGGGCCCATCGTCACGAGCTGGAAGGCGATGACGTCGGGGCCGCCGAGCTCCCGCGCCTCCTCGCGCGAGCGGAAGAAGTCGGCCAGGCACAGCCGACGGTCGCGGCGCTGGCGGGGGAAGGTGAGCCGCACGCGGTCGGTGCCCGGCTCGCCGCCCGTGCCGTCGTCCTCGTGGTGGAGGACGACGAGGTCGTCGCCCTCGGAGACGCAGGGGTAGTAGCCGTAGACGACGGCGGCCTCGAGCAGTCCCTCGGTCTGGGCGCGCTCGAGCCACATGCGCAGCCGTGGCCGGCCCTCGGTCTCGACGAGCTCCTCGTAGGAGGGGCCCTGCCCGCCGCGGGCGGCCTTGAGGCCCCACTGCCCGATGAACGTCGCACGCTCGTCGAGGTAGGCGGCGTAGTCGGCGAGCTTGATGCCGCGCACGATCCGGTCGCCCCAGAACGGCGGCGTCGGGACGGGCAGGCCGCGCTCGACGTCGGAGCGCACGGGGGCGCCGTCGTCGTCCGTCGTCCCGCCGAGGTCGGGCGTCGCGACCTGGCGCACGCGGCGCGGCCTGACCTCGGGCAGCGTCGCGCCCGGGACGCCGCGCTTGACCGCGACGAGCGCGTCCATGAGCCGCAGCCCCTCGAACGCGTCCCGGGCGTAGCGGACCTCGCCCTCGTAGACCTCGGCGAGGTCGTGCTCGACGTAGGCGCGGGTCAGGGCGGCACCGCCGAGGATGACCGGCCAGCGGGCGGCGGTCCCCCGGGAGTTCATCTCCTCGAGGTTCTCCTTCATGACGACCGTCGACTTGACGAGCAGGCCGCTCATCCCGATGACGTCGGCGCCCGCCTCCTCGGCGGCGCGCAGGATCTCGCTGATCGGCTGCTTGATGCCGATGTTGACGACGTCGTAGCCGTTGTTGCTCAGGATGATGTCGACGAGGTTCTTGCCGATGTCGTGGACGTCGCCCTTGACCGTCGCGAGGACGATCGTGCCCTTGCCCCCGCTGTCGTCGGCCTTGTCGATGTGCGGCTCGAGGTGGGCGACGGCGGCCTTCATCGTCTCGGCGGACTGCAGGACGAACGGCAGCTGCATCTCGCCGCGACCGAAGAGGTCGCCGACGACGCGCATGCCGGCGAGCAGGTGGTCGTTGATGATGTCGAGCGCCGTCTGGCCGGTGCCGAGCGCCTCGTCGAGGTCGGCACCCAGACCCTTGCCCTCGCCGTCGATGATCCTGCGCTGCAGGCGTTCCCCGAGCGGGAGCGCCGCGAGCTCGGCGGCGCGGTCGGCGCGCACGGCCTGCGCGTCGACGCCCTCGAAGACCTCGAGGAAGCGCTGGAGCGGGTCGTAGGTGACCGCGCCGTCGTCGTCGTAGGTCCGCCGGTCGTGGACGAGGTCGAGCGCGACGCGCAGCTGCTCCTCGGGGATCCGCGAGATCGGCAGGATCTTCGCGGCGTGGACGATCGCCGAGTCCAGGCCCGCCTTGCTGCACTCGTGGAGGAAGACGGAGTTGAGGACGACGCGCGCGGCCGGGTTGAGGCCGAAGGAGATGTTCGACAGGCCGAGCGTCGTCTGCACCGCCGGGTAGCGCCGCTTGACCTCGCGGATCGCCTCGATCGTCGCGATGCCGTCGCGGCGGGTCTCCTCCTGGCCGGTCGCGATGGGGAAGGTCAGGCAGTCGACGACGATGTCCTCGACCCGCATCCCCCACCTCTGCGTGAGGGTGTCGATGAGCCGGCTCGCGACGCGGACCTTGTGCTCGACGGTGCGGGCCTGGCCCTCCTCGTCGATCGTCAGGGCGACGACGGCGGCGCCGTGCTCCTTGACCAGCGGCATGATCCGGTCGAAGCGGCTGTCCGGGCCCTCGCCGTCCTCGAAGTTCACCGAGTTGACGACGGCGCGGCCGCCGAGCAGCTCCAGGCCGGCCTCGAGGACCGCGGGCTCGGTGGAGTCGAGGACGAGCGGAAGGGTCGACGACGTCGCGAGCCGGCCGACGACCTCGCGCATGTCGGCGACGCCGTCGCGGCCGACGTAGTCGACGCAGACGTCGAGCAGGTGCGCGCCGTCGCGGGTCTGGGCGCGGGCGATCTCGACGCACTCGTCGTAGCGGCCCTCGAGCATCGCCTCGCGGAACGCCTTGCTGCCGTTGGCGTTCGTGCGCTCGCCGATCGACAGGTACGCCGTGTCCTGCCGGAACGGCACGTGCTGGTACAGGCTCGCGACGCCGGGCTCGGGGCGCGGCCGGCGGGCCGGCACGGCTGCGCCGCGGACCCGCTCGACGACGTGCGCGAGGTGCTCGGGCGTCGTGCCGCAGCAGCCGCCGACGAGCCCGACGCCGAACTCGCGGACGAACGCCTCGTGCGCGTCGGCGAGCTGGACGGGGCTCAGCGGGTAGCGGGCGCCGTCCTTCGTCAGCTCCGGCAGGCCGGCGTTCGGCATGACCGTCACCGGGATCCGCGCGTGCCGCGACAGGTGGCGCAGGTGCTCGCTCATCTCCGTCGGGCCCGTCGCGCAGTTCAGCCCGATCGCGTCGACGCCGAGCGCCTCGAGGGCGGTGAGCGCCGCGCCGATCTCGGAGCCGAGGAGCATCGTGCCGGTCGTCTCGACCGTCACCTGGACGAGGACCGGTAGGTCCTCGCCGGCCGCCTCGATCGCGCGCCGGGCGCCGACGACGGCGGCCTTGGCCTGGAGCAGGTCCTGCGCCGTCTCGACGAGGACGGCGTCGACGCCGCCGGCGACGAGCCCGGTGACCTGCTCGCGGTAGGCGTCGCGCAGCGTCGCGTACGTCGTGTGGCCCAGGCTCGGCAGCTTCGTGCCGGGGCCGACCGAGCCGAGGACGAACCGCGGCCGGTCCGGCGTCGACGCCGCGTCCGCCGCCTCGCGGGCGATGACGGCGCCGGCGTGCGCGAGCTCGCCGATCCGCGACTCGATGCCGTACTCGGCGAGGTTGCCGAGGTTCGCGCCGAAGGTGTTCGTCTCCACCGCGTCGACGCCGACGGCGAGGTAGGCGTCGTGGACGGACCGCACGATGTCGGGGCGGGTGACGTTGAGGACCTCGTTGCAGCCCTCGTGCCCCTCGAAGTCGTCCAGCGACGGGTCGGCGGCCTGCAGCATCGTGCCCATGGCGCCGTCGGCGACGAGGACGGCGGAGGTGAGGCGGGAGCGCAGGATGTCGGAGCGGCTGCTCATTGTCCCAACTCTAGGCGGTGCGCCGCCGGACGCCCGGACGACGCCCGTAGTCTGGACACCCCGCCCGGGTCCCCGGGCGGCGCACACGGTCGAGCAAGTGGTGGAGAGTGAGGGAACGTGAGCGAGCAGCAGGCGCTGCCGTCGCTCCGCGACCCCGTCATGATCGCGGCGTTCGAGGGCTGGAACGACGCCGGTGAGGCGGCCAGTGGTGCGATCGAGCACCTGGAGGACGTCTGGGACGCGCGGCCGCTGGCGGCGCTGGACCCGGAGAGCTACCACGACTTCCAGGTGACCCGCCCGATGGTCAGCCTCGACGACGAGGGCCGGCGCCGGATCACCTGGCCGACGACGCGCCTGTCGTGGGCGCGCCCGCCGGGTGCGGCGCGCGACGTCGTCCTCGTCCGCGGCATCGAGCCGTCGATGCGCTGGCGGACGTTCACCGAGGAGGTGCTCGGCTTCGCCGAGGCGCTCGACGTCTCCCTCCTCGTGACGCTCGGCGCGCTGCTCGCCGACGTCCCGCACACCCGGCCGATCCCCGTCTCGACGACCACCGAGGACGGCACGCTCATCGAGCGGCTGGCCCTGGAGCGGTCCCGGTACGAGGGGCCGACCGGCATCGTCGGCGTCCTCCACGACGCGTCCGCCCAGGCCGGGCTGCCGGGCCTGTCGATGTGGGCCGCCGTCCCGCACTACGTCGGCCAGTCCCCCTCGCCCAAGGCGACCCTCGCGCTGCTGCGTCGCGTCGAGGAGCTCCTCGACGTCACCGTGCCCCTCGGCGAGCTGCCCGAGGACGCCCGCGCCTGGGAGCGCGGCGTCGACGAGCTCGCCGAGGAGGACGGCGAGATCGGCGAGTACGTCCGTCAGCTCGAGGAGGCCAAGGACACCGCCGAGCTCCCCGAGGCCACCGGCGAGGCCATCGCCCGGGAGTTCGAGCGCTACCTGCGGCGTCGGGACGACGGCAAGTAGCCGCTGGGCGATCCATGGCGTGATCGACGGACCCGCGGTTCGCGCAGGCGACCTGGGTGGTCGGTGGATCCTGGTGCTGCGACGGCGGGACCGGCCGGGGCGCGTGGTGCGGTGATCCATGACGTGATCGACGGACGTGGATGGTTGTGCAGGCGACCCGGGTGGTCCGTGGATCACGTCGTCCAGGCCGTCGCGGTGTCCGTGGATCACCTGCGGAGGGCCGCGGCCCCGGGCTCTCGGGCGCGAGCGGCAGGTTCAAGATCCATGTCATGATCGATGGCTGTCTGGTGTCGCCATGGCGACGCCTGCACGCCATGGATCATGACATCGATCATGACTTGGGGGCATCGATCAGAGATCGCGCGACATGGATCATGGTCGTGGCACATGGATCACTGGTCGCGTCGCATGGATCATCGGTCCGGCGTCATAGATCACCGGTCCGGCGTCATGGATCACGGGTCGCGCGTCATGGATCACCGGTCGGGTCACGGCATGACGGCGCGGCGCTGGTCCGACGGGCTCGTGGGGGGCGCGTGGCCGATGCGGTGGGCGATGACGCGGAAC
>JBQGCR010000561.1:0-3013 GCA_052038585.1 Kineosporiaceae bacterium | reverse complement strand
GCCGAGGACGGCGTCCTCGTGGTGTTCGGCGCCATGGCCTCGCCGACGATGGAGCTCGCCTCCGGCGACGTCATCTTCAAGCAGGCCGTCGTCAAGGGGTTCTGGGGCAGCAAGGTCTTCGGCGCCATGTCCGGCGACACGCGGGCGAGGCTGATGGGCGAGCTCGTCAGCGGCATCGCCGCGGGCACGCTCACCCTGCCGGTCGACTCGGTCCACGGGCTCGACGACGTCGCGGCCGCCGTCCGGGCCAGCGGCCGTCCCGGCCGCGCCGGCAAGGTGCTGCTGCGCCCCTGACGGCGCCTACGATGGGCGGCGATCCCCGATGAGCCACCCTGACGACGCCGCCCGCAAGCTGCTGCTGGTCGTCGACGCCCCGTCCCTCCTCCACCGCAACCACCACGCGCGCGCCCACACCCGGGCGCTGGACCGGGCCGGCAGGCCGGTGTGGGCGCTCCACGGGATGCTGCGCCAGATCATCGAGTCGATCGAGGGGTTCGCCCCGGACGCGGTGATCTTCGGGCTCGACGACCGGCGGGCGTCCGTACGCCGCGACGCCTATCCGGACTACAAGGCCGGCCGGGCCGAGAAGCACCCCGAGCTCGTCGACCAGCTCGAGCGGGCCGGGGCCCTGCTCGACGCGCTCGGGCTCGCGACCCTCACCCCTCCCGGCCTCGAGGCCGACGACGTGAACGCCTCCGGTGCCGCCTGGGCGGTCCGGCACGGCTGGGACTGCGTGATCATCACCTCCGACCGCGACGCCTTCGCCCACATCAGCGACCACACGAAGGTGCTGCGCCTCATCGACGGCGGCATCAACGGCTCCCCGCTGCTCGACCCGCGGCGGCTGCGGACGATGTACGGCGTCTCCGCGGAGAACTACCTCGCCTACGCCGCCCTCCGCGGCGACGCGAGCGACAACCTGCCCGGCGTCCCCGGCATCGGCGAGAAGACCGCTGCCGCCCTGCTGGACGCGGCCGGCTCGATGCAGGCCGTCTGGGCCGACGTCGAGCACGACGAGGGCCGGACGGTCGCCGCCGCCCTCGACGACTGGTCGCTGGAGCAGGGTGGTCGACGCCTCGGCGCCCGCGTCGTACGCCACCTCACGGCGGCCGGGGCGCGCGAGCGCTACGACTTCAACGTCAGCATGATGCGGGGCCACGAGGACCTCGACCTCGGGCTCACGCCCGACGTCCCCGGTACGCCGGGGCTGCTGCCGCTCGACATCGACCGGGTCAGCCGGGTCGTCGGGTTCCTCGGCGTCGAGGCGACCACCGCCCTCGCGCTGCGCGTCCTGACCGGCGACCCGGCCTCTCAGTCGACGGTCCAGAGGTAGAGGTCGCGGGTCCGTCGACCCTGCCGGTCCGGGTCGGCGAGCCGCTCGCGCGACGTCACCAGCGCAGCCCGGCCGCCGTCGGCCACGGCCCACACCTGCGGCACCCCGACCCTCCGGCCGACCGAGCGCGCCATGGTCACCCGTCCGCTCCCCAGGTCCTGGACGAGCAGGTCATGAGCCGTCCCGCGGAAGTCGTAGCGGTAGGACAGGGCCTCGCCGTCCGGCGACAACGCCTGCGTCCGGACGCCAGTCGGGACGCCCTCGTCGTCGGCCAGCAGGCGGACGTCCGCCTGCGACGCGTCGCCGCCGGCGTCAGGCGGCACCTCGGCGACGTAGAGCCGCTCGCGGTGCGACCAGGAGCGGTCGTTCCACGCGACGGTGTCGCCGGCGCCGTCGAGCACGGCCCTGACGGCGGTGCGCCGGTAGGCCGAGAGCCTCACCTGATCACCGGTGACGGTGTCCCACCGGACGACGACCTGGCCGCGGTACTCGCCTCGCGGTCCCTCGGAGGGCGCAAGGTAGAGGACGAAGCGGCCGTCGTCGGAGATGCCCCGGACGACCGGCGGCCACGGCTTCTTCGGCGCCTCGACGCCGGGGCCGGCCACCTCGACGGCACCGGTCGAGGCGGTCCACACCACCGCCCGGCCCCGCGCCCATCCGTCCCCACCGCCCCCCTCCGCGTCGGCGATCGAGTAGGCGACGCGCGACCCGCCGTCGGACACGACGCCGCACCACGTCGCGATCGCGACGTCCGGCACGCCCACCGTCGTCTCCTCCCCCGAGGCGAGGTCGAGCACGTGCATGGCGGGACGGTCGAGCCCGTGCCCCGCCTCGCGCCAGAGCAGCGCCGCACCGTCCGCGCTGACGTCGCACACCTGCGCGCCCTCCGGCAGCCCGAGCGGGACCGGCGCCTCGTCCCCCGACCGGACCCACCAGCCGCGGGCGCGGTAGACGACCGTGTCCAGGTCGGCGCTCGCCGACACGTTCCCCGCCACCTGCTGGCGCACCGGCAGGTGGTCGGAGAGCGACTCGTAGTCGTGCAGGCCCGCGGCGGCGTACGCCGGGGCGGTGAGCAGGAGCGACAGCGACGCCAGGCCGAGCAGGGTGCGGGTCATGCCGCACCCTAGGACCGGCGCGCCGGTGACGTCAGGCGTCCGCGTCGACGAGTCGCCCGTCTTGGGTAACGGGGTGGTCCTCGTTGATCGCCAGCACCGCGTCGGTGAGGTCGGGGTCGAGGTCGACCGGGCGGCGATCGAGGTGGACGCCCGCGATCATGCACCGCACCGAGCCGCCCGCCAGCTCGATCGTCGGGATGTCGACCGAGACGATCTCGCAGGACTGCTCGATGGCGGCGACCTGGTCGGGCCGCAGCGAGCGGTGCGCCCGCGCCGACATCGCCATGACGTAGCGCCGACGGCCGTCCGGGTGGCGGCCGCACAGCTCGACGGCGTTGCCGGCGAACTCGCGGACCTGGTCCTCGGTCAGCTCCACGACGGTCCGGCCGTTGACGGTCAGCCGCTCGCGGACCTGCTCGCGGCGGTGCTCGTCGGGGATCATGTCGAGCGCGATCAGGGCGACGTCGGTGCCGACGCAGGCCATGACGTTGGTGTGGTAGACCGGCACGCCGCCGGAGTCGACGGCCTCGAAGGCCATCGGCTCGTAGTTGAAGTCGGTGCAGAA
>JBQGCR010000560.1:0-2546 GCA_052038585.1 Kineosporiaceae bacterium | reverse complement strand
CCCTCATCCTGCCCTCATGACGAAGATCGAGAACCACGAGACCGACCCGTACCTGTGGGTCATGGACACCTACCGCCGCACGATGGACGCCCACGGGTGGGCGCTCGTCGGCGTCTTCGCGGACGAGGACGACGACGGCCCGGCCTTCACGTACACGACCGGGCTGACCCGCCTCGGCGTCCCCGAGCTCGTCCTCACGGGCGTCGAACCGTGCTGTGCCGCAGGACCTCTCAACGAGCTGGCGCGGCGGCTGCGGGACGGCTGGCGCCCGGACACCGGCCCGGGCGCGCTCCACGACGTGCTCGGCGCCCCGGTGGTGCTCATGCCCGTCGCGCCCGCGGCGAGCGCCGAGCACCTCCTCGTCGCGCACGACTTCTTCGACACCCCGACCTTCACGGTGTCGGCGCTCCAGGTGGTCCGGGCCGACGCCGAGGGGCGCTGGCCGTGGGACGACGACGCCTTGGCCGCCGCGCAGCCGATGCTCTTCGACCCGCCGTGCTGACCCGTCGGGCCGGCCGTCGGCCGGGTGCGCGACCGCGCTCGAGGCGTTCAGCCCTCCCCTGGGGCGACGGCGAGGCCGTCGTCGTCCGGGTCCGTCACGTCCGCGACGGGTGCTGGCCGCAGGGTCGGCGCGCTGGGCGGGACGACGCGCCGCTCGACGGGGACGGGGTCTCCGGCCCATCCCGGGCCCGCGGCCCCCGGCCGCCAGCGGGGGACGGGCACGAAGGCCGGGCCGGCGGGGCTGGCCCCGCATGTCACGGCCGGGACACCCGTGGCCGGCCAGCCGCGACCGGGACGACGGCGCGCGAGGGGGCGCGCTCGGTGCAGCGACCAGGCATGGTGGACGTCCTCCCCGACGCGGCGCCCGGCCGGGTGGACGGCCGTGGGCACACGTCAGAGACCACGATGGTGCAGCAGCGCCGGGGTCACCCTGGACCTGGGTCCAGTCCGTCAGCTGCCGAGGTAGCGCAGGACGGCGAGCACGCGGCGGTGGTCGTCCGGGTGCTCGGGCAGCGCCATCGCGTCGTAGATGTTCGCGACGTGCTGCTTGACCGCCCGCTCGGTGACCCCGAGCGCCGCGGCGATGGCGGTGTTGCTCCGCCCCTGGGCGAGGAGGTCGACGACCTGCAGCTGCCGTGCGGTCAGGGCGCGCAGGGCCGGGTCGGCCGTGGCGGCGCCGG
Source organism: Kineosporiaceae bacterium (assembly GCA_052038585.1). Lineage (GTDB taxonomy): Bacteria > Actinomycetota > Actinomycetes > Actinomycetales > Kineosporiaceae > JBQGCR01. The sequence goes on along the minus strand of JBQGCR010000560.1, from coordinate 1,365 downwards.
TGAGCACCGGCCCGACGACCTCGGGGTCGATGACCGTGCCGCCGCCGGCGACGGTGAGCAGGTCCTCGTGGAAGCGGACGACGTCGGCGACCCGCTGCTTGAGCAGGTACCCGACGCCGCCCTCGCCGCTGCCGAGCAGGGAGAGCGCGTACCGCCGCTGCACGTGCTGGGACAGCACGATGACCGGCTGCCCGGGCCGTGCGGTCCGGACGGCGAGCGCAGCCCGCAGGCCGTCGTCCCGGTGCTGCGGCGGCATCCGGATGTCGGTGACGACGAGGTCGGCGTCGTGCTCGGCGACGAGGCAGGGCAGGTCGTCGGCGGTCGCGGTGAGGGCGACGACGTCGAGCCCGAGGTCGGTGAGCAGCAGCCTCAGCCCTTCCCGCAGCAGCGTCTCGTCCTCGCCGATCACGACGCGCACGGCAGCTCCGCCCGGACGACCGTCCCGCGCCCCGGGACGCTGTCGACCTCGAGCCGGCCGCCGAGCGCGGCGACCCGGTCGACGATCCCCGGCAGCCCGCGACCGCCGAGCCCGACGGCCGCGCCGCCCGCGCCGTCGTCACGCACCTCGACACGGAGCCGGTCGCCGTCCACGACGGCCTCGAGGTCGAGACGTTGCGCGCCGGCGTGCTTGAGCGCGTTGGACACCGCCTCGGCGGCGATGAACCAGGCGGCGGTCGCGATGGCGGGAGGAAGCGTGGAGTCGTCCCCCGACAGGGCGGCGGACGTCGGCATCGGCACGGCCCGCACGTGCTCGTCGAGGGCGGCGAAGAGTCCCTGCTCGCGCAGCAGCGACGGCATGACGCCCTCGGCGACCTGCCGGACGTCCGTGATGGCACGGTCGAGGTCTCGGGCGAGGTCGGCGACCTCGGCCGCCAGCGCGGGGTCGCCGGCGACGCGAAGCCGCAGCCGGCCGGCGCGCACGGCCGCCGCGACGAGCCGGGCCTGGACCCCGTCGTGCAGGTCCTGGGCGACCCGGCGGCGCTCGGCCGCACCGGCCTCGACGAGCCGGCGACGGGACGAGCGGACCTCCGCCTCGCTCGCGAGGAGCTCGGCGGTGAGCCGCTCGTGGTCGACGGCGAGCGCGGCGACCTGCGCGGCGCGGACGACGGGCGCGGCGTCCGGCAGGAGGACGGCGTCGTACTCGACGAGCGCGTCCTGCCGGTCGAGCCGGACGACGCCCCGGCCAGGACCGCCCGGCGCGGCCGTCCGCGGGTGGCCGTCTTGGTCGACGAAGCGTCCGCTGCCGGCCGGCACCTCGTAGAGCAGGGCGAGCGTCGGGTCGCCGAGGGCCCGGGCGAGGGCGTCGCGCGGGTGCGGCCGGCGGTCGGCGTCCGCGCCGAACCACGCCGCGAGCTCGTCGACCCC
>JBQGCR010000559.1:0-2001 GCA_052038585.1 Kineosporiaceae bacterium | reverse complement strand
CGGGACGCCGCCTGGGCCGCGGGCGTCGTGCCCAAGCTCGCCGACCCGCTGCGGCGGGCGCTCGGCGCGCTCGCCGCGCGCCTGCCCGGACCCGCGGCGCGGCCCGTGACGAGCCACGGGGACCTCGTCCCGAGCCACCTCCTCGGGGCGCCCGGCCGGTGGACGGTCATCGACCACGACCTCGCCCAGCGCGGACCGGCCGAGCGCGACGTCGCCCTGCTCGTCGCCGGGCTCGCCCACGACGTGCCGGACCTCGCCGACGGCGCGTGCGCCGACCCGACGCACGCCGCCGCCGTCGCCGCCTACCTCGACGGGTACGCCGCCGCCGGCGGCTTGGTCGAGCCCTGGCCGCTGGCCTGGCACCTGCTCGCGGCCCACGTCCACCACGCCGGGCTCCTCGCGACGAAGGACCGGGTGCGGTCGGGCACCGTCGCCGGCACCGCGGCCCGGCTGTCCGCCGCCACCGACCGGCTCACCGCGCAGGCCCCCCGATGACCGGGCCGACCGTCCTCTTCCAGTCGCACAACCGGCGCGGGCTCGGGCACCTCATGCGCGGGCTGAACATCGCCCGCGAGGTCCTCGCCCTGCGCCCCGACGCGCGCGTCGTCATGCACACCCGCAACGCGGGCGCGGCGGCCTTCTGCCCGGCGGGCGTCGAGTGCCTCGTCGACACCGACGACGCCGCCGCCGGCTGGCGCGCCGCCCTCGTCCGGCTGAGCCCGGACGTCGTCGTCTACGACACGATGAGCCCGGCCGACCCCGCGAGCGAGCCGCTCCCGGCGACCGCCCGCGTCGTCCACGTGCTGCGCCGGATGGTCGACACCGAGCACGCCCGGCTCCTCGCGAGCGGCTTCCTCGAGCGCTGCGACGCCGTCGTCGTCCCGCACCCGCGCGAGGAGTTCGACCAGCCGCTGCCCGCGCACCTGCTGCCCCGCACCGTCTTCGCCGGCACGATCACCCGACGTCCGGACGCCGCGGGCGCCGACGCCGTCCGCGCCCGCTACGGGCTGCGGGACGCGCCGCTGCTCGTGAGCACCGCCGGCGGCGGTGGCTTCCTCGACACCGCGGTCCCCTTCTTCGCGGCCGTCGAGGCGGCCCACGCCGCCCTGCTCGAGCGGCTCGGTCCCGCCGGGTTCCAGCACGTCGCGGTGCTCGGGCCGCACTACACCGGGCCCGTGCCGGACCTGCCCGGCGCGCACGTCACGCCCGTCGAGCCGTGCCTCGTCGACCTCTTCGCCCTGGCCGACCTCGTCGTCTCCGAGGCCGGCTACAACAGCGTGAGCGAGCTGCGCCTGCTCGGCGTCCCGACGGTCTTCCTGCCCGGCCGGCGGCGGCTCGACGACCAGTCGGCCCGGGTGCTCGGGCTCGCCCGGCGCGGCGCGGCCCGCGTGGTCGACGGCGGCCCGTCCCGGGTCGCGGCCGAGGTCGCCGGCCTGCTCACCGACCCCCACCGGATCGCCGCGATGCGCCGGCGCGCCCTCGAGCAGCGCCTCGTCCCCGGCAACCGGGCGGCCGCGCGGCACGTCCTCGGCAGCCACGCGCTCGCCGCGGCGGCCCTGGAGGTGCTCGCGTGACCGTCCTCGACACCCCCCGGCCCGCGGGCACGACCCCGGACGCCCTCGCCCGCGCCGCAGGCCGCCTCCTCGGCACCGCCTGCGACGTCGACGGCGTCCTCGGCCGGCGCGCCGTGACCGCCGACGACGGGACGCCGGCGACCGTGCTCGTCGTCGCACTGCGGACGGCGGGGGGCGGCGAGGTCGTCGCCAAGAAGGGGCCGACGCACCTCGTCGTCCCGGGGGCGCGCGCCCAGGAGCGCGCGGGACGTCTGTGCCGCAACCGGGCCCGCGTGCTGCGGGCCCCGCACCTGCTCGCGCTCGACGAGGAGGCCGGGCTCGCCGTGAGCAGCCGCGCGACCGGTGTCCCCCTCTCCGCCGCGATCCGGCTCGGCGACGCGGCCGCCGTCGCCGCGGCCGGCCGGGCGCTCGCGGACCTCGCCCGGCT
>JBQGCR010000558.1:0-7617 GCA_052038585.1 Kineosporiaceae bacterium | reverse complement strand
GGTCTCGACGGCCTCGGCCGCCGCGAGGCTCGTCAATGCCTTCTCGTGATCACGTTCCACGGCGCGTCGGGCCCGGACGGCACTCGTGACAGCCGACTCTGCCTCGACGGCCACGCGGTGCAGGTTCGTCACGACCGCGACGACGTGGCCGGCCCAGGTGCTCGAGAAGGCGTCGAGGACCTCCGCGGCGCGGGTGTCCCGTGCGAAGGCGTCGCGGGTGGCGTCCGACTCGGCCAGGGCCTCGGCGGTCGCGGTGACGACGTCGTCGGTGACCGTGGGCAGCGCCTCCCGGAGCGCCTCCGCCGCACTTCGGGGCGAGACGTCCCCGAGCAGCGACGGGTTGCGGACGGCGCGGATCCGAGTGGCAAGATCACGCAGTTGCGCAGGGTTGGTCTGCCAGACCTGCGCTGCCAGATGCGTGACGTAGGCGTCCTCGTTCTCGAAGACCTGTCCGCCTGCCGATTCCACGGCTTCGGTGAAGTGCTCCAGCGACAGCGGGGCCCGATCGGCACCGTGCAGGGCGAGGTCGTGCAGAGGCGTCCCGGGAATCGTGAACGGGACCACCCTCACGGTCGGGGTTGCACCGTCCGAGTACTGAAGCCGGACCCCGAAGCTGCGCCTGCCCTCGCTGCCCGGACCGGCCAGGGTCATCCAGACGTAGCCGTAGCATCGCTTCCCCGTGGCGCCTTCACGCATGAGCGACGTGAGCGAGGTGGTCCGTGCCTTGCCTGCCACGAGCCGCTGCGCGTTCAGGTCCAGCAGGTAGGGCCACAGGGCCTCCAGGGCCGTCGTCTTGCCCGTGCCGTTGGGGCCGCGCAGGAGGAGCCGGCCGCTGCCGGCGTCGAGCACGAGGTCCCCGTACCGCCACACGTTCGACAACCCGGCCGAGACCAGCCGCCACCGTCCACCGAACCGCTCGGGGTGCCCGGCGGGTGGTTGCAGGTCGACCTCGTCGAACAGCGGCGTGGGCAGATCGAGAGTCACAGCGGTCGGTCCTTCCGGGTCGCAGCGCCCGCCCCCGGGGTGGCTGACGGATCCTCGGTGTCGAGAGTGAGCAGGGCTGCGGCCGTAGGAGCGTGACCCCGTGACCGTCGTCGCGGGGCAGTGCCCGTCCGACTGTCACCCGTTGCGGCTTGCGAGGCGTGGGAGGGCGCCGGTCCGTGCCAGCGTCCCGTGGCAGGGGAGAACCACCACGTGCCGTCGTCGGCGAGACGCACGAGGTCGAGCCCTGCGAGCAGGGCCACGACCTTGTCTGCCAGGCCTTCGGGATTGTCCACGTCCTCCCCGGCCCAGCCGCCGCGGCCTGCGCCGAACTGCTCGCCCCATTGGGTGAGGCGCGCGACGACGCCCCGGCGTCCCATCCCGCGCCAACCCGGGCGTGCCTCGTCCAGATCACCGCTCACGGCAGCGTCATCGCACAGCAGCAAGGCGGCGTGGCCGACGGTGCCGGGCGTGGGAAAGGACAGCGGCCCGAGTTCCTTGGCATGCCGGAACGACTCCGACGGGACGACGAACGCCGCTCCTTCGCCGCGGCGCTCGAGATGCAGGCCGAACGCCGCCGCCAGCGGCGCCCCGTCGTCGCCGCGCACCCGGCGCCGGAGCCAGTCGGCCTCGGCGGGATCGAGGTCGCCCGCATGCACCAGCGTGTCGTCGACGAGCCGTCGGCGCATCCGCCGGGCCACGTCGGGCTCCCGCTCTACGATCGCGAGCCATGCCAGCGGCTCGGCGACCGGGTCAGCGTCGGCGAAGTTCGCGACGACGTGCACGAGTCTCGTGTGGTGGACGGCGAGCAGGACCGGCGCGTTCTCGTCCTGGACGAACCCGTCGACCTCACCGTCCACCTGCTCGACGACGACTCGTTCGCCGAGCATCTTCAGGGCGGCGGTGATCGCCCGGCGCTCGCTGATGTCCGTCGTCACCGGTAGCCCGACCTCGGCCGCCGCCGACCGCGCAGCCGTCACCAACGTCGCCAGCGCGACCTTGGGCGGCATCGACTCCGCTGCAGCGACGAGGAGGAAGAACCACGAACAGGTCGCAGCGCTCGGAGCGGTCGCCGCCCAGGCATCCCGTCGCGGTGGCGGTGACTTCCGCAGCCGGACGAGATCCCGCTCGACGACGAGAACCCACCCCAGCCGCGCGAAGGCGTCCCGAACGGCATCGGCGTTACGACGCACCGCGGCGATCGCCTCGTCGTCCCGCCCCGCGACCAACCACGGTCGGGCGGCCAGCAGCCGAAGCACTGCTGCGACCTCTGCGCCGGCCTCGATCGACCACGCCCGCCGGCCGCGTGAACGCCGCTGCGTCCCGGCATCGCCGACGCCGACCTCCATGGGGTCGGCGTGGACATCGACCTCGTCCGGGCCGTCGACCGGCTCGTCCGGTTGAGCGGTCGTCACGCGACACCTCCTGCGACGAAACGGATGTCGACGACGTCGTCGGTGTCGCGGCGGCCCATTCCGGGTGACGTGACCCGGGTGCCGGCAGCATGGAAGGCGATGACCCGACCGGGCAGCCACAGCCGCCACGACGACGTGTGCAACCTGCCCGTCTCGCCGGGCACGACGAACAGCGAGCAGGCCAACCCGTCGCGCACTGCTGATCTGCGATCCTGTCGGGTGCCGGACACCGACGCACGGACCGCCGCCACGAGCGAGGCGAGAGCCACCCGCCCGGCCGCCGCGGACAGCAGCTCGCCTGGCCTGGCGGCAAGGATCTCCGTCAGTGCAGCACTGTGCTCCTCGGCGCGGAGCCTTCGTCGTTCGGCCACCTCGGCGCGCGCCGCCGAATCATCGCGCGCTGCCGGCGGGCGCCCCCTGGCCCCGCCCCGGCCCGTCGCCCGCAGAAGCTCCGGCACGGTGACCGTCGGTCCGCCTCGCCACGACGGAAGGCTGCTCAGGTCCTCGTCGTCGGCGTCGCCGTAGAGCTTGCGCCAGGAGTGATCACCGACCGCGGCAAGGAAAACGTGCGGACCGAGTCGAGGATCTGCGCAGGCTCGTGCCAGGAGCAGGGCCCTGGACCGGCTGGTGGCGGCCGACGAGGAGGCATGAAGCCGCCGGAGGTTCGCGTGCATCCCCGGCAGCGCCCGCACCAGGCGCAGGGCGAACCGGGCCGCCCGCCCCGTGCTCGGGTCGCACCAGGCGAGCAGCCCCTGCCAGTCCTCGGCGCGCCCTCCACGGGCCGCCGTCAGCGCGCCGCGGTCGATGAGGACGCGGGCGTCCGACGCGTCGACGGCGGTCTGCGCCACAGCGGCGAAGGCCGGCGCAAGCCGCAGCAGCGCCCGCCGGGCCTGGGCCGCCCCGGTCTCGAGTTCTGCGGCGACCCGGGTCGCATACTCGACGAGCAGCTGCTTGAGCTCGCCGGTCGCCGCGTCGTCCAGGTCGAAACGGTCAGCAAGACCGGCGAGGGTGTCCTCGGCGCCCACCAATGCCGAGTCGAGGTCGTCGTGACTGGTGAAGAGCTGGCCCACCAGCTCCGCCACCTCGCTGCCCGACAGCTCGATCCTTTCGTCGTCGGACAGCGCCGCGGCGAGGCGGGCCAACGCGTCGACGACCCGCGCCAGGCTCGACAACGGGATCTCCCGCATCGTCGGCGTCGCAGCCAGCACAGTCGTGTAGAACCGCTGGACCTGCCGGCCCGCCGGGGTCGCCGTCCAGCGCCAGTTCCTGGCCAACAGGTCCGCGTGCCGCAGGATTTTCGTGGTGTCCGTCCGCGCCGATGCCGCAGTCCAGTCCCGCAACTTGTCGAGCCGTGCTTCCACCGTTCGCTCGTCGAGGGGACGGCCTTGCTGCGTGAGTGCCTGGGCCACCTCGCCCGGCGTCAGGTCTGTGATCGAGCCCTCGAGGACAGCCATGACCGCGATGTAGTCGTCGGCCTCCGGGGCGACCAGATAGGCCGTCGCCCGCCTCGAGTCCGTGACGGCGACCTTGAACGACTCGTCAGCGTCGGAATCGCTCACGTCGCTCCTCCGGACATGTCGTCACCAGCGTTCTCGTCGGCACCGCACGAGCGGCGGGACCTCGGTGGCACGCTACGACGCACCTACGACAGTTAGGACGTCGTTGACCGATCCGGCGCCGCAAATCCGCCCCAACGACGCCCGCAGATGCGCGGCTACCCAGCTGCCCGTGCAGGTCACGGGCGTGTCGGAGGTCGTACGACAGGCTCGCTACGGATCCGAAGGTTAGGGGTTCGAGTCCCGTCGGGCGCGCTCGTTGAGACAGCGACAGGTCAGGCCCTCGGGCGGCGGAGACGCCGGTCGGGGGCCTTTCTTGTGGCCGCGACGACCTCAGTCCGACGGGCGGAGATCCGCGCACCTCGCCAAGGGGCTGATATCAGCGCGTCGCTGTGATGCGCGGATATCCACCCGTCGGAGAAGGGTTGCCCGTGGACAGGACGCCCGTGAGGTCCGCCGAGGCGTTGGGGCAGGTGCTCGCGAGGCTCCGGTACGAGCGCGGGCTGACCCAGGAGGAGATGGCCGAGTCGCTCGGCGTCACGCGTCGCTACGTCTACGAGCTGGAGCGCGGGCGTCCCACCCTCTACGCCCGCCGGCTGTTCGAGGTGCTCGGCGAGCTCGGGGTGCACGTCGAGCTGGTCCCCGACGAGCCCGTCGACGTGTCGACCGGCCGGCTCGGCTGAGCCTCAGGCCCGGGCGAGGTCCGTGGTGACGATGCGGTCCATGGCCCGTTCGACGACGGCGGCGATGGTCATCGAGGGGTTGCAGGCGGCCGTCGAGCCCGGGATGAGCGCGCCGTCCAGCACGTAGAGACCGGGCTGGCCGTGCACGCGGCCCTCGAGGTCGCAGACGCTGCCCATCGCCGCCCCGCCGAGCGGGTGCCAGGTGGAGTTGAGGACGGCGTTCGTGTCGCCGAGCAGGGCGAGCGGTCCGGTGATCCGCTCCATGCGCTCGCGGATGCGCCGCTGGAGGCGGGCGTCCCCGGTCGCCGGCCAGTGGAGGACCGCCTGGCCCTTCGCGCCGTCCCAGACGAAGCGGCCCCGGTCCGGGCTCGCGCCGAAGCCGACGATCATCGTCGAGCCGAGGTCGGTGCCGACGCTGAGCGAGGCCTGGATGACGGTGTTCGCCGTCGTCGGGTCCGCCCAGTCCTTGCTGCCGTAGACGACCGGCCCGCCCTGCACGGTGCCGAACCGCTCGAGCGGGTTCGTCCAGACGACGATCCGGTCCCCGTTCGACCCCCACCCGGTGCCGAGGGTGTCGGGCAGGCCCGGGACCGTCCCGCGGGCCTTCGCGCGCATGAGCAGCATCGTCGTGTTGGCGCTGCCCGCGCCCAGGACGAGCATCGGTGTCGTGACGACGACCCGCTCGAGAACCGTTCCGTCCGAGGCGATCCGGTGCACGTGCACCTGCCACCGGCCGCCCCGCAGCCGGACGACGTCGGTCACCTGGTGCTGCGTGCGGACGGTGAGCAGGCCGGTGCGGGCGGCCGCCGCGAGGTAGGTCACGTCGATCGTGTGCTTGCCGCCGTTGTTGATCCCCAGGGCGTTGCCGGTCGTGTAGGACGGCGCCATCTCCCCGCGCAGCTCGGCCAGGGCGAACGACCAGTCGATCGGCATGGGGATCTTCGAGACGGCGTACCCGGCCTCGGCGGCGCGCCGCGCGAAGACTCGGGCCGCGCGGTAGGTCGGGCTCGCGACGAGCTCGTCGGGCGCGGTCGCGAGCCGCAGCATCCGGGCGACGCGCGGGTAGTGGACGCGCGTCATCGTCCCCCAGTCCAGCGCCGCCGGGAGCTGCTCCTCGAAGGCCGCCCGCGACGGGACGAGGCTCATGCCCTGGTAGACGAGGGACCCGCCGCCCAGCCCGGCCGCGCACATGATGGTCATGTTGCGTCCCGGGATCGCCTGCAGCAGACCGACGTACGGGTCCAGGACGACCGGCCGGCCGAGCACCTGCGGTGCCGACTCGTACCAGAGGGCCCGCTCGTCGACGTCCGGCAGCCGCGGGAAGGTGTCGGAGTTCGGTCCGGTGGGCCACCTGCGGCCGCGCTCGAGCAGGAGCACGGGGACCCCGGCCTGCACCAGGCGCAGCGAGGCGACGCCGCCGCCGAAGCCGGACCCGACGACGACGGCGGGGTGCTCCTCGGTGGTGGTCCGGACGCCGGTGGCGCGGAAGGCGATCGGCGCGGCGGCGGCCCCGAGGAGGACGGAGCGGCGGCTGGGCGTGGGCATGGCGACGGAAACTAGACATCAGAGGGCCGGATGTCAACGAAGATCTGGACACCGGGGTGGGGATGTGTCAATCATGTCCCACCCCGGCTCATGATCCCCTCGACCGCCGGGTCCACCCATCCCTGCAGGAAGTGCCGGAGGTCGTCGTCGTCGTGGACGCGCGGGCTGTCGAACATGAGCAGGGACAGCGCCGTCCGCACCATGAGCTCCAGGACGTCCGGCAGGACCGGCCCCAGCCGCGGGTCGCGCTCGACGAGCGGGGCGACGAGGGTTCCCAGGACGGGCAGGGCCCGCTCGAGCCCGTCCTCGCCGAAGAGCGGGTTCGCCTCTCCGCCGGCGAGGAGACGGGCGAGCATCGGGTGGCCGCGGGCGTGGTGCCGGGCGCAGACCGCGGCCTCGGCGAGCCACTGCCCCGGCGTCGTCGCGCCCTCGGTGCACGCCCGGACGTCCCTGAGGAGCCCGTCGAACAACGACAGGACGGCCTGCGACATCAGCTCCGGCTGCCCGCCGAAGATCGAGTAGACCGTCTGCCGGGAGACGCCGGCCTCGGCCGCCACCGCGGCGATCGTCACCCCCGGGAAGCCGGAGCGGTCGAGCACGCGCACCGTCGCGTCGACGATCCGCTGCCGCGACCTCACCGAAGCCGCCCGTCCGCACGTCCCACCCGGCCAGTATCGGCCCCGTCCTCCCGGAGAGATCACGTGTCTCGACCACGTCGCACCGTCGCCCTGCTCGCGGCGGCCTGCTGTGCCGCCGCCTCGGTGGCGCTCGCCCCGACCACCGCCGCCGCGGCGTCGCCGGACGTCGCCGCCACCACCTCGCGGGGCGTGGAGATCCCCGCCTTCTACACCCCGCCGGCGACCCTGCCCGCCCGGGACGGGGCCCTCGTGCGCCGCGAGCCGTTCGAGCTCGCGCTGCGGCTGCCTGGGCTGTCGGGCACGCTGCCGGGCCGGGCGACGCGCATCCTCTACACGACGACGGACTCCCGCGGCGTCCGGGTGGCGGTGAGCGGCGCCTACCTCGAGCCGGCGGCGCGCTGGGGCGGGGCGGGGCCGCGGCCCCTGGTCGTCCTCGCGCCCGGCACGATGGGCCAGGGCGACCAGTGCTCGACGTCGCTGGCGCTCCAACGCGGCGCGGTCGTCGGGTCCTCGACCGCCTCGGTCGGCTACGAGACGCTCGCGGCGTACCGGAGGCTCGCCAAGGGCCGGGCCGTCGGCGTCACCGACTACGTCGGCCTCGGCACGCCCGGGCTCGTGCACACCTACGTCAACCGCGTCGACAGCGCCCACGCCGTCCTCGACGCCGCGCGCGCCGCGCGGGCGCTGCCCGGGACGAGCCTGACGGCCCGGTCGCCGCTCGCGCTCTACGGCTACAGCCAGGGCGGCGGGGCCGTCGCGGCGGCCGCCGAGCTCGCCGCGACGTACGCGCCGGAGCTGC
>JBQGCR010000557.1:0-4337 GCA_052038585.1 Kineosporiaceae bacterium | reverse complement strand
CGGCGGTGAGCCGCCGGTCGAGGTCGAGCGCGGCCTCGACGTCCTGGCGCTCCCGGCGGGCCCGGGCCGCGAAGACGGCCTTCGTCACGGCGATGAAGGGCGTCCGGTCCGGCACGACGAGGAGCGGGACGCCGCGTGCCGCCGCGGCGGCGACGAGCGCCGCGGGCGCCTCCTGGTGCGGCAGGTCGCAGCCGAGCCCGATGGCCAGCGCGGCGACCCCGCCGCGGGCGGCGTCGGCCACGTACTCCTCGCACGCCCCGCGCGTCATCGGCAGGAGCAGGCCGATCGTCATGAGCAGCTCGCCGCCCTGCAGCCAGCCGCCGGGCCGGACGAGCTCGGTGACGTGCGCGGCGACCACCTCGCGGCCGACGTCGGTGCCCGGCGTCGCGAGCCGGAGCCCGAGGTCGGCGTCGGCGAGCAGGTCCGCGACGGTGAGCGGGGTGGACGGCATGTCCAGCAGTGTGCGCCGGACCGGCCGCGACGGCCCTGTCGCGGGGGCGACGACGCCCGTACGGTCGACCCCCGTGCCCGAACCCAGCTCCGGAGCCGCGCTGACGACCGACGACGCCCTCGCGGCCTACCGGACCCTCTGGGACGGCTGGCTCGCCGACGGTTGGCGGGTCGTCTCGTGCGCCGGCACGGACCGCGCGGTCACCCTGCGCGGCGCCGACGCCCGCGACGCGGACGGTGCCGTCCGCGTCGTCCACGAGCACCTGTCCGCCCCGTCCACCGGCCCGTCCCCGCAGGAGGAGAGCGCATGACCGGTCCCGACCCCGTCCACCAGCCCGCCGCGCAGGCCCGCGTCCTCGAGGTCGAGGCCTTCGGCGTCGAGCAGATCCCCGCCGAGCACCGGTCGGCGCGACCGTTCGACCTGTTCCGCGTCGCCTTCGGCGGCGCGAACACCTTCGCGACGTGCGTCCTCGGGGCCTTCCCGATCCTCTTCGGCCTGTCGTTCTGGCAGGGCCTGGCGGCGACCGTCCTCGGCCTCGTCGTCGGTGCGCTCGTGCTGTGCCCGATGGCGGTGTTCGGCCCGACGAACGGCACGAACAACGCCGTCTCGTCCTCGGCCCACCTCGGTGTCCACGGCCGCGTCGTCGGGTCGTTCCTCTCCCTCCTCACGGCGGTCGCGTTCTTCTCGATCTCGGTGTGGAGCAGCGGGGACGCCCTCGTCGGCGGCGCGCACCGCCTCGTCGGGCTGCCGGAGACGACGCCGGTCTTCGCCGTGGCGTACGGGCTCTTCGCGCTGCTCGTCCTCGTCGTCTGCGTGTACGGCTTCCGGTTCATGCTCCTCGTGAACAAGGTCGCGGTGACGGCGGCGACGCTGCTCTTCGTCCTCGGCGCGCTCGCCTTCGCCGGCGACTTCGACGCCTCGTACCCCGGCGTCTACGGTCCCGGCGCCGACGCCGCGACGCAGGCCCTGTTCTGGCCGTCGTTCATCGGCGCCGCGCTCATCGTCCTGTCGAACCCGGTGTCGTTCGGTGCCTTCCTCGGCGACTGGGCCCGCTACATCCCGGCCTCGACCCCGCGTCGCTCGGTGGTCCTCGCGGCGTTCGCCTCGCAGGTGGCGACGATCGTGCCGTTCCTCTTCGGCCTGGCGACCGCGTCGATCATCGCGACGAAGGCGGCCGACTACCTCGACCCGGCCGCGCCGAACTACGTCGGCGGCCTGCTCGCGGTCTCCCCGACGTGGTACTTCCTGCCGCTGTGCCTGCTCGCGCTCATCGGCGGCATGTCGACGGGCTCGACGTCCCTGTACGGCACCGGCCTGGACTTCTCCAGCGTCTTCCCGCAGTTCTCCCGGGTGCGGGCGACGCTCCTCGTCGGGGCCCTGTCGATCGCCTTCATCTTCGTCGGCCGGTTCGGGTTCGACCTCGTCCAGAGCATCTCGACGTTCGCCGTCCTCATCATCACGTGCACGGCGCCGTGGATGGTCGTCATGATGCTCGGGTTCGCCACGCGCCGGGGCTGGTACGACCCGGACGCGCTCCAGGTGTTCAACCGCCGCCAGCGCGGCGGGCGCTACTGGTTCACCCACGGCTGGAACTGGCGGGGCCTGGTCGCCTGGCTGGTCGCCGCCGCCGTCGGCCTGTCCTTCACGAACATCCCCGGCCAGTTCGTCGGCCCCTTCGGCGACCTCGCGGGCGGCGTGGACGTCAGCCTGCCGCTGTCGCTCGCCCTGGCCGCGGTGCTCTACCTCGGCCTGCTCGCCGCCTTCCCCGAACCGCGCGGGGTCTTCGGCCCGGCCGGGCCCTGGCTCGTGCCGAGCGGCGACGCGCCGGTCCCGCCGGTGACGGACGCCGCCGGCCACGTCGTCGACCCGTCCCCGGTCGCCCGGTGACGCTCCTGGACCTGTCGCACCCGCTGCGCACGGGGATGCCGGTCTACCCGGGCGACCCGCAGGTCGCGGTCGACACCGCGCTGACCGTCGACGCGGACGGCGTCAACGTCCTGCGGCTGCACCTCGGGTCGCAGTCCGGCACCCACGTCGACGCCCCCTTCCACGTCCGCGACGACCTGCCGCGCCTGGACGACGTGCCGCTGGGGACGTTCACCGGACCGTGCGTCGTCGTCGACGTCGCCGGCCTGCCGCCGCGCACGCCGGTCGGCCCGCAGGCCCTCGACGGCGTCCGCGACCGGCTGGCGCCCGGCGTCGTCGTCCTGCTCCGCACCGGCTGGGACGCGTTCTGGGACAGCGGATCCGACTACCTCGCCCACCCGTGGCCCACGCCTGCTCTCGCGCAGGAGCTCGTCGACGCCGGCGTGCGCTGCGTCGGCGTCGACGCGCTCAGCGTCGACCGGACGCCCGACCCGGACGAGCCGGCCGAGGCCTTCTCGCTCGCGACGCACCTCGTCCTCGCCGGCTCCGGGTGCGTCATCGCCGAGAACCTGCGCGGCCTGGGCCCGCTCGCCGACGCCCAGGCCCGCGGCGCCCGCGTCGGCGTCAGCCTCTTCCCCCTGCACCTGCCCGGCGCGGACGGCGCCCCCGTCCGGGCCGTCGCGACGATCGAGGAGACCTGAGTGAGCCACCTGCCCCGCATCACCACCGGCGCGGGCCCGGACGCCGTCGTCGGCCAGGTCGACGCGACCGTCGTCCCCCGCTTCGCCGGCCCGCAGACCTTCGCCCGGCTGCCCCGCCTGGACGAGGTGACCCGCGCCGACGTCGCCGTCGTCGGCGTCCCCTTCGACTCCGGCGTCTCCTACCGGCCCGGCGCGCGCTTCGGGCCCGCGCACGTCCGGGCGTCGTCCCGCCTCCTGCGGCCCTACCACCCGGGCCTGGACGTCGAGCCCTTCGCCGTCCAGCAGGTCGCGGACGCCGGGGACGTCGCGGTGAACCCGTTCGACATCGAGGAGGCCATCGGCACGGTCGAGGCCGCCGCGCACGGCTTCGCCGCGGACGGCCAGCGCCTGCTGACGATCGGCGGGGACCACACGATCGCCCTGCCGCTGCTGCGCGCCGCGGCCCGCGCGCACGGCCCGGTCGCCGTCGTCCACTTCGACGCCCACCTCGACACGTGGGACACCTACTTCGGCGCGCCGTACACCCACGGGACGCCGTTCCGGCGGGCGAGCGAGGAGGGCCTGCTCGACCCGCAGCGGTGCCTGCACGTGGGGATCCGCGGGCCGCTGTACTCGCGGACGGACCTGCTCGACGACGACGCCGCGGGGTTCCAGGTCATCCGCAGCGACGACTACCAGGACGCGCGGGTCGCCGACGTCGTCGAGCGCATGCGGTCCCGGCTCGGCGAGGGGCCGGTCTACGTGTCGGTCGACATCGACGTCCTCGACCCGGCCCACGCGCCCGGCACCGGCACGCCGGAGGCGGGCGGGCTCACCTCGCGCGAGCTCCTGCACACCCTGCGCGGGCTCGCCGGGCTCGACGTCGTCGGGGCCGACGTCGTCGAGGTGTCCCCGGCGTACGACCACGCCGAGCTCACCGGCGTCGCCGCCGCGCACGTGTCCTACGAGCTCCTCGGGGTGCTCGCGGCGAACCGCTAGCGCCGGTCGAGGCCCGTGAGCCGCTCGTAGGTGCCGCGGAGGGTCTCGGCGACGCCGACCCGCTCCTTCCAGCGCTCGGCCGGGTCGGCGCGCCACACGCTGCCCTGCTCGCGGGCGGTCTTCACGGCCACGGCGAGGGAGCCGGGGTCGGGGGAGCCGGCGTCGTCGACGTCGTAGGTGAGGCAGTCGCGCTGCGCGGAGGCGTGCGTCCCCGCGGGCAGGAGGGCCGTCGTCCCGAGGTCGTGGCACGCCTCCGGCCACACCGAGTGCGAGCCGTGCAGGCCGGGGACGACGGAGACGTCGAGCGAGAACAGGTGGTCCCACAGCTGGGACTCGGTGAA
>JBQGCR010000556.1:0-1919 GCA_052038585.1 Kineosporiaceae bacterium | reverse complement strand
CAGCCGGGTCGCGATCGCGGCGCCGATGCCGCTCGCCGCACCGGTCACGATGGCCGCGGGGCGCGTTCGGTCCGTCATGTGCTGAGCCTCTCGCCAGGGGTCGGTCGGTGGTCGTCCGTCGGTCTGGGTCGTGCGACGGCGGCGGGCGGCCGGGGCCGCCCGCCGCCGCGGGGTCGCTCCCGCGTCAGGCGAGGGTCTCGCGGACGGCCTTGGTGTAGGCGCCGCTGAGGTCCTTGACGAGCGCGGTCTGGGTGGCCGTCGCGGTGACGACCCAGTCCAGGCCCGTGGCCTTCGCGGCCTTCTCCTGCAGGTCGACCATGCTCGCGACGGCCTTCTCGTACGCGTCGAGGGAGACCAGGCCGGTCGTCTTCATCGAGGCGACCATCTTGTCGCCGAGGTCCTTCATCTTGGCGGTGGCCTCCTCGATGACGGCCGGGTCCATCACGGGAACGGTCGGCATCGCGGTCGGGGTCTCGGTCTTCGTGGCCATGACGGCCTCCTCACGGGTCGGGGCGAGTACGTCGTGACGACGACGTTAGCAAGCAAGCCGCTAACTTGCTAAGTCCCCGTCGCCGTGGCGCATCCCACACCGATGCTCCGCCGGTCCCGCCGGCACGCACAGGTGCCGCGGCCCCATACGCGGCCGCGGCACCGTGGGGTGCGCCGACACCTCACATGTCCATGCCCCCGTTGACACCCCAGACCTGCCCGGTGATGTACCCCGAGGCGTCGGCCGCGAGGAAGTGCACGACCCGGGCGATCTCCTCCGGCTGCGCGAGGCGGGCCATGGGGATCTGAGCCTTGATCTTGTCCATGACCTTGTCCGGGATGTGCTCGAGCATCTCCGTGGCGACGAAGCCGGGGGTCACGGTGTTCACCGTGATGCCCAGGCCGTCCTCGGTGAGCCGGCCGGCCTTGGCGAGCATGAAGCAGGCCTCCTTCGCGAGCGTCTTCGTCAGGCCGAAGAGCCCGGACTTGGACGCCGCGTAGTTGGCCTGCCCGATGTTGCCCGTCTCGCCGATGATGCTCGAGACGTTGACGATCCGGCCGGTGCCGCGCTCGACCATGTGCGCCAGCGCGGCCTGGGAGAGGTAGAAGGCGCCCGAGAGGTTCACCGCGAGAACGGTGTTCCAGTCGTTGTCGTTCATCCGGGCGACCGTCTTGTCGATGGTGATGCCGGCGTTGTTCACGAGGATGTCGAGCCGGCCGTGCTGCTCGATGACCTCGGCGACGGTGCGCCGGCAGTCCTCACCCGAGGCGATGTTGCCCTTGTGCAGGCTGATCGCCGCGCCGTCCTCGACGTGCTCGGCCGCGAAGGCGTCGGCGAAGGCGCGGGCCTTCTCGTCGTTGCCGGCGTAGCCGGCCGCGATCGTCGCGCCCTGGTTGGCCAGGCTGCGGCAGATCGCGGCGCCGATGCCGCGCGTGCCGCCGGTGACGAAGGCGACGCGCCCGGTGAGCTTGCCGCCCTCGGCGGCGGCGGCCGGCCGCGGGTTGGGGACGACGGAGACGTCGGTCGTCGCGTCGGGGGTGAGGGTCATCGGGTTCTCCTTCAGGCGGCGGAGGGGGCGACGGCGCCGGGCGGCGCCGCGGTGGTCGGGCGCGGTACGAGGGGCTCAGGCCGAACGGGTCTCGAGCCAGGCGGCGATGTCGGGCCACAGCTCGCGCCGCGCCTTGGACCCCGCCATGAGCGCGATGTGCCCGCCGGCACGGTCGAGGTGGGTGACGTCCGGGCACGTCACGAGGTCGAGGAAGGGCATCGTCGAGTGCCGGGGGGCGATGTGGTCGGCGTCCGCGGTGACGACGAGCAGCGACGCGTCGACGTCGGCGAGGTCGACCCGCTCGCCGCGCAGCACCACCTCACCGCGGACGAGCCGGTTCTCCTGGTACATCCACGTGATCCACTCGCGGTACGCGCGCCC
>JBQGCR010000555.1:0-2574 GCA_052038585.1 Kineosporiaceae bacterium | reverse complement strand
CGTCGGGCTGCACCCAGTCCAGGAGCGGGGCGACGTTGAAGACGGCGATGCCGGCGGCGGCGACGGCCAGGCCGGTCGTCTTGGCCCGGCGGGGGCGGCGGTCGACGACGTCGCCGTCGCGCAGGTCGGCGGACGTGCTGGTGGGGAAGGACGAAGCCATGGGAGTTCCTCACGGGTGGGGTGGGCGCGCTGCGTCCGCCTGGGGCGGACCGGCGCCGTGACGGCGGTGCTGACCCCGGGGAGCTCGAGGACCTGAGGTGTCCCGTACCCCCGGCGCCGGGTCCAACCGCAGGCACCGCCCGGGAGAAAGGTGTCCCATCCCATGCCGGGCCGGAGGTTTACGACGTCACGGCGCTCTCGAGCCGCGCTTGTCCTCCTGGGCGACGAGGTCCTCGAGGTCCTTGAGCCGGTCGAGCCCGCGCAGCGGCTGGGCGAGGCGGTGGTTGCCGGCGAGGCGCTCGCGGTTGCGGTCGAGGAACCACCAGTAGCCCGCGGTGAAGGGGCAGGCGTCGTCGCCGACCCGCTTCTTCGGGTCGTACCGGCAGGGTTTGCAGTAGTCGCTCATCCGGTCGATGTACGCGCCGCCGCCGGCGTAGGGCTTGGTCGCCATGACGCCGCCGTCGGCGTGCTGGGACATCCCGACGACGTTGGCCGTCATGACCCAGTCGTAGCCGTCGACGAAGCTCACCGTGAACCACTCGGCCATCTGCTGCGGCGACCAGCCCCGCTGGAGGGCGTAGTTGCCGAGCACCATGAGCCGGGGGATGTGGTGCACCCACCCGTGCCGGCGCAGGTCGGCGAGGACGTCGGACAGGCACGCCGCGCCGACGGCGTCGGCGTCGAGGTCGCGGAACCAGTCCGGCACGTGCCGCCGGGCGCCGAGGTGGTTGCGGCGCGGGTAGTCCGGCGGGGAGGCCCAGTAGATGTGCCAGACGTAGTCGCGCCAGCCGATGACCTGCCGGACGTACCCCTCGGCCGACGCGAGCGGCACGGCCCCGTCCCGGTACGCCTGCTCGACCCGCGCGACGACCTCGAGCGGGTCGAGCAGCCCGAGGTTCATCGGCGCCGAGAGCAGCGAGTGCGCCATCCAGTCGTCGTCGCGGAGCATCGCGTCCTCGTACCGGCCGAACGTCGGGAGCCGGTGGGTGACGAAGTGCTCCAGGACGGCGAGGGCCTCCTCGCGGGTGGCGGCGAAGCGGCGCGGGCCGTCGTCCCCGACGAACGTCACGTCGCCGTCGGCCGCCCATCGGTCGAGGTCGGCCCGGACCTCCTCGTCGATCGCGTCCTCGGTGGGCCACCACGGCTCCTCGACGTCGAGCCGGGGTGTCTTCGGCGGGGGCTCGCGGTTGTCGTGGTCGTAGTTCCAGCGCCCGCCGACCGGCTCGTCGCCGTCCATGAGGACGCCGTGCCGGCGCCGGGCGTCCCGGTAGAAGTCCTCCATGAGCAGGCGCTTGCGCCCGCCGACCCACGTCTGGAACTCCTCCATGCCGGTCGCGAAGCCCCGGGCCGGGAGCACCTCGACGTCCGGGCGGGACGAGACGAAGGCGAGTGCGCCCCGGGACGTCGGGTGGACGACGGTGAGTGGCCGGGTGAGGCCGGCCTGGACGTCGGCGAGGCCCTCGGCGTACCGGTCGGCGCGGACGTAGCGCACCCGGTCGTCGCCCGCGGCGCGGTGCCGCATCGCCGACAGGACCAGGTGCGCCTTGGCGCGGTGGAACCGGCGCCGGGCGAAGACCCGGCGGGACTCGACGAGGACGACGTCGTCGTCCCCCGGGGCCAGGTCGTCCACGAAGTGCGGCCCGAGCTGGTCCCCGAACAGCCAGCGCGTCATGGCGCGATCCTGCCCCGGACGGGTGGCGCCCGCCCGCCGGGGTGACGGAGACGCGCAACCCTTCACACCCGTCCCGGGACGGCCGACGGGTCACCCGTGCGGGCCGACCGCCGCCGGACCCCGGCGTCGTCGTCACCCGGCACGGGACACGCGCGACACCGCGCCGCCGGAGCAGCCCGGACGGCCGTCGGTGCCGTCGTCGTGCCCGTCGCCGGGCCCGTCGTGCTGGCCGCGCTCGTCACGTTGCTCGTCCTCGCGGTGCTCCTCGCGCTCCACGCGACGCGGGCGAGGTTCACGGCGCAGACGCCGGCGTCGTCCACCGCCCTGTCCAGCGCCCAGCTGACGACCTACCTGCCGACGGCCGTGACGGCGACCCGCACCGGGGCGACGACCTGCACGGTCACGTGGACCCCGCGCTCGGGGATCCCGGCGACGGTGCGGTACGACGTCACGGACGGCGCGGGGTCGACCGTGGCGACGGACCAGCCCGGTACCTCGGCCTCGGTGACGGTCCCCTTCGCGACGACGACGCCGACCGTGCTCGTCCGGATCGGGACGTGGACGTCGGCGACGTCGGTCGCCGCGGCCGCCCCGTGCGCCGGCTACCCGTACGCGCCGACGGGGCTGACGCTCACGCCGTCCGACGGTCAGGTCGCGGCGTCGTGGACCGCGGCCGCGGGCAACGGCGCGACGGTGACCGGGTACACGGCGACGGTCTCGCCGGCGGGCACCGGGACGTCGTC
>JBQGCR010000554.1:0-4506 GCA_052038585.1 Kineosporiaceae bacterium | reverse complement strand
GCGGGTGCAGTCGATGTACGACGGGTACGTCGGGGCCGTCCGCCTCTGACGGTCAGGGCATGACCATGCCGGTCATGGTCGACCCGTCCGGCATGACGTGCGCCGGGCTCCAGCCGAGCACCGACGGGTCGAGCATGCCCGCGATCATCGCGATGTGCGCGACGACGAGGAAGGCGCCGACGAACGTCGCGTGCAGGCGGCGTCGTGCGCCCTCGTCGTCACTGCCGACCACCCGCGCCTCCAGGAGCGTCAGGCCGAGCAGCGGCACGAGCCCGAGCAGGTAGAAGCCGACGGCGACGACGTCGGCCGGGCCGCGCCAGCCGCCCTGCTCGGTGAGCGGGACGACCGCGTGCCGCACGAGGTAGGCCGTCACCCCGAGGAAGTAGACGCCGCCGACGAAACCGGCGACGGCGTTGGCGCGGGCGACGGCCCGGTGCGGGGTGCGTGCGACGAGCAGGACGAGCTCGGTGACGGCGACGGTCTCCGCGAGGACCACGGGGACCGCCATGAACAGCAGCAGGTTCCACGGCTGGTTCGCCGCGAGCAGGCCCATGTAGTGGGTCGAGCCCATGTCGTCACCGGCCGGCCAGGCGGGCAGGGCGGCGGCCACGGCGGCGACCGCCGCGAGGCCGAGGCCGAGCAGGACCGCCCGGGCCCGGCGGCTCGTCGTCGGGCTGCCGGTGGTCGGCGCGGTGCGGGGGCGAGGGGTCGTCAGGGTCATCGTCGTCTCCGGTGTCGTGGCCGGGCGGTGCGTGCCCGGCACTGACACCGTCGGGCGGCTCGACGCAGGTCCGGTCGCCGTCGGGTCAAGGTCCGGTGAAGCCGTGCCCGCTGGGCGACCGCCCGGTGCGTCCCGGGGACGTTCGTCCTCGGCGACCGGCCGCCTGCTCGACCCGACCGGGCTCAACCCCGGGGGACGGACGACCGATCGTCCACGAGGACGCCGACCGTCGGCCTCCGGGAGAGGGGGCCCGCGTGCCGGACTGGGTGTGGGGGATCGGTATCGCGGTCGCCGTCCAGGGGGCCGTCCTCGCGACGCAGGCCCTGCGTCACCGCCGGCGGTCCGCCCGGCTGAGGGACGGCGAGGCGGTGCGCCTGCGCGTCGTGCTCGCCGGGGCGGCGGCGCCGTACCCGCGGGCGCCACGACGGGGGACGCTGACCCTCGGGGAGCACGTCCTGCGGTTCGAGGACGGCGCGGGCGCGGTGGTCGACCTGACCCCGTGCGGGCTCGAGGTGCTCCGGGTGCGAGACGCGCGGATCGGCGAAGGGGTCCGGGAGGAGGACGTCGTCACGGTCGTCTGCCGGGACGGCCTCGGCACACCCGTGACATTGACGACGGACCCGGACGTCGCGGACCTCGTGGCCGCCGCGCTGCGCGGACGCCCGGTGCCCGAGCAGCCGCGGCCCGCCGAGCCGTCGGACGGTCGCGGGAGGCCACCCCTCGGCCTGCCCGCCGCGCTCGTCGCGGCGGGCGGGGTCCTCGCCCTGTGCGTGGCCCTGCTCCTGTCCGGGTCGACCCGGGTCACGGGCACCGTGACGGCCGTCGACGCCGACGGCTTCTGCCGCGTCACGTGGACGGACCCGCGCTCGGGGGTGCAGCGGTCCAACGGGGTCGACTGCTTCGAGGAGGTCGGCGAACGCAGCGTCGTCGTCGCGCTCGGTCGACCGTTCGTCGGGGAGGTCGTCGACACGGACACCCCGTGGATCTGGTCCTTCCTCGCCGGGGGGCTGAGTCTCGGCGGGGTGGCGCTCGGCGGGCGGCTCCTGCTGCTGCGCCGCCGACGTCGCGGCGGCCAGGCGGCGTTCGCGGGGTCCTCGGCCACCGCGCGGCCCGCCCGGGTCGCCTCGCTGACGGCCGCCGACCTGCGGTGGGACGGGGTGGCGGCGGCGGCGCTGGCCCGGGCGGCCGCCGAGGGCTGGCTGCGGACGGACGGCGCCGCCCGAGGTCGGGTTCGCCGTCGCCTGCTCGCCGGGCTCGCCGGGACGGCCGTCGTGCCGCTCGTGGCGGTCGGCGTCGCCCTGCCCTTCGCGTGGACGTCCTTCGCCGGGGTGCTCGCGCGGACCGGTCCGACCGAGCAGGTCGTCGCGCGGACCGGGGAGCTGGTCCCCGGGCTGCCGGTGCTCGCACCGGACGACCTCGAGGTGCGGTTCACGACCCTCGACGGACGGCGGGTGACGACGCTCGTCGCCGTCCGCGGCCTGCCGGACCCGGTGCCACCGACGCTCGAGGTCGCGTACTCGCGCGCCCGCCCCGAGCGGGCGGTCGCCGTCGTGCACGCCGGTGAGGTCCGGGGCGCCGCGGTCGGCGCCGTCGTCCTCCTCGGCGCCGCCGGCGGCTACGGCTGGTGGGTGGCGCCGCTGCTGCTGTCCGGTCGCCGTCAGCGCCGGGCCCGGGACCGGGGCTCCCGGACGCCGGTCCGCTATGCGGCCTTCCTCGCCGACTCCGGTGACGTCGTGCTCGTCCTGTCCGCCGACGGACTGCCCGGCGGGACGTCGGGACGGCCGGGAGTCGCCGTGGTCCTCTCCCCCGGCGCCGAAGCGCTGCTCCCAGGAGCCTCGGGCGCGGCCGTCCTGCACGGCGAGGCGACGCCCGGGGGCACGGTGGCCCTGACGACGCTCGCGCGCGGGACGGAGGTGCTCGTCCCGCTGGGGTCACCGCTGCTCGAGCAGGACGAGGAGGAGCTGCTCCTGCTCGTCAACGGCGGGGACGACCTGGCCCACGCGCCCGACTGACGGCGCCGGGAACCGCCGCGTGCACGAGGGCGGGACACGAGCCCGGGCGCCTGTCGGTGGCCGGTGGGAGGGTGGCCGCGAGCATCCCGCCGAACCGGAGGTCCGCATGGCACTGCGCTGGTACACCGTCGTCGTCGACTGCCGGGACGTCGCCGCCCAGGCCCGCTGGTGGGCCGACACGCTCGGCTGGACCTTCGCCTACGAGAGCGCCGACGAGACGGTCCTCGTGCCGCCGTGGGCGTTCGAGGAGATCGCGTCGACCCCGTGGGAAAGGGTGCCGCCCGGGCTCGTCTTCGTGTCCAACCCGGACGCGAAGACGGTGAAGAACCGGCTGCACCTCGACCTCGCGCCGCACACGTCCGACGACCGGGACGCCGAGATCGCCCGGCTCGTCGAGCGCGGCGCGACCCTCGTCGACGTCGGGCAGGGTCCGGACGCGTCGTGGACCGTCCTCGCCGACCCCGAGGGCAACGAGTTCTGCGTGCTGTCGTCCCGCGATCAGTAGGCCTGGATCAGCAGGCCGGGATCAGCAGGCCGCGACCTGCCCGACCCAGCGGCGCTGCCGCGCGGTCTCGACGGCCCGCGGGTGGTACGCCGCGCGGACCCAGGCGACGGCGTCGGCCCGAGGCACGCCGGACAGGACGGCGAGGACGGCGAGCGCGGTCCCGGTCCGGCCCACCCCGCCCGCGCAGGCGAGCTCGACCCGCTCGCCCGCGGCCCGGGAGTGCGCCTTGCGCAAGGCGTCGAGCGCGTCGTCGGTCGAGGCGGGCAGCCGGAAGTCCGGCCAGCGCACCCAGCGGTTCGGCCAGGCGGTGACGTGCGGGTCGCGGCCGAGCAGGTAGACGGCGAACTGCGGCGCAGGGACGTCCCCCCGCGCCCGGCGGGCTGCGGTGCCGCGGACCGTCCGGCCGTCGGGCAGGACGACGACGCCGGGCAGCCCGGGCGGCCAGGCCGGCGCGACGTGCGTCATCGCCGCGGCTCGGGCGTCGACCGCCGCGGACCGGACCGGGTCACGGCGTCACGGTAGCCGCGCGGGCCGTCCTGGTGCCCCGCGGGCCCGGGCGTCGCGGCCGTAGGCTGCCGGGCGTGCAGCCCGACCACGTCGCCGTGACCGCGGACGCCCCGGTGGACGTCGCGGCGGTGCAGCGGAGGACCGTCGCCGTCGTCATGCTCGCGCAGGTGCTCGGCGGGGCCGGGCTCGCCGCCGGCGTCACCGTGGGCGCCCTGCTGGCCCGCGAGCTCCTCGGCGGGGACGGCTTCGCCGGCCTGCCGACCGCGCTCTTCACGCTCGGCTCGGCGGCCACGGCGTACTCCGTCGGGCGGGTGAGCCAGCGGTCCGGGCGGCGGGTGGCCCTCGGCGCCGGCTTCGCGGCGGGCGCGCTGGGCGCCGGCGGCGTCGTCGTCGCGGCCGCCACGGCGAACGTGCCGCTGCTGCTCGTCGCGCTGCTCGTCGACGGCGCGGGCACCGCGACGAACCTCCAGGCCCGGTACGCCGCGACGGACCTCGCCGAGCCGCAGCGCCGCGGCCGCGCCGCGAGCCTGGCCCTGGTGTCGACGACGGCCGGCGCGGTCGCCGGGCCGAACCTCGTCGAGCCGCTCGGCGGCGTCGCGGAGGGGTTCGGGCTCCCGGCGCTCGCGGGCCCGTTCCTGCTCGCCGCGGTCGCCTACGCCGCGGCCGGCGTCGCGCTCGTCGCCCTCCTGCGGCCCGACCCCCTGCTCCTCGCCCGCCGGGTCGCGGCCGCCGACGCGGCCGCGGCCGTCGCGGCCGGCACG
>JBQGCR010000553.1:0-2928 GCA_052038585.1 Kineosporiaceae bacterium | reverse complement strand
TGCCTCGAGCTGCCCGCCGTCCAGGAGCGGCCCGCGCTGTTCTCGACGTTCCTGCTCTGGCTGCTCGCCGAGCTCTTCGAGGACCTGCCCGAGGCGGGCGACCTCGACAAGCCCAAGCTCGTCTTCTTCTTCGACGAGGCGCACCTGCTCTTCCGGGACGCGAGCAAGGCGTTCCGCGAGCAGATCGCCCAGACCGTCCGGCTCATCCGATCCAAGGGCGTCGGGGTCTTCTTCGTGACCCAGTCGCCCAAGGACGTGCACGCGGACGTCCTCGGCCAGCTCGGCAACCGCGTCCAGCACGCGCTGCGCGCGTACACGCCGGACGACGCCAAGGCGCTCAAGGCGGCCGTCTCGACGTTCCCGCGCAGCGACTACGACCTCGAGGAGCTGCTGACGACGCTCGGGATCGGCGAGGCCGTCGTCACCGTCCTGTCCGAGCGCGGCGCCCCGACGCCGGTGGCCTGGACCCGGCTGCGCGCCCCGCAGAGCCTCATGGCGCCCGCGCCGGCGGCCACGCTCGAGGCGACGGTCGCCGCGTCGCCCCTCCTGGCGGCCTACGGCGAGGAGGTCGACCGGGAGTCGGCCTACGAGCGGCTGGCGGCGACGCTCGCGCCGCGCGACCCGGCACCCGCGCCGTCGTCGTCCACGTCGTCGCCGTCGTCCCCCGCTCCGGCGCCGGCGCAGGAGCGCGAGCCGGCGGCCGGACGGCGACGGGAGGAGCGCGAGGAGCGCGAGGAACCGTCCGTCGTCTCGCAGGTCGTCCGGTCGTCGGCCTTCAAGAGCTTCCTGCGCTCCGCCGGGACGGTGCTCGGGCGCGAGATCACCCGGAGCATCCTCGGGACGGCCAAGCGACGGCGCTGAGCAACGGGTCGATCACCCTCCGTCGAGGGCAAAACGGACGTCTGGGAACGGTTTTCAGGCCTGTTGCCGGGACGCCACGGACAGGTGCGAGGATCACCCCCGTGACCGTCCGGACCGACGCCGATCTCGCGCGCTCGTGGGCCCAGGGGGACCCGCTCGCGCCCGAGGCCGCCATCGCGCGGCACGGGGCCGACCTGCTCGTGTGCGCCGGCTGGATGACGGGCCACCCCGACGCCGCGAGCGACGCCGTCCGGGCCACGTTCGTCCGCGCCGGGACGCGCGTCGCGCGGCTGCGCGACCCCGAGCGGTTCCCGGAGTGGCTCTTCGCCATCCTGCGCAACGAGTGCCTGCTGCGGCCCGCGCCCCTGGCCCGGGTGGTCCCCGTGGCCGGTCTCGGCGCCGACGCCGGCGAGGTGTGGCGCGCCGCCCAGGCCCTCGACGCGCGCGACCGCGAGGTCTTCGCGCTCCACGTGTGCGCCGGGCTCGACGTCGGCCAGATCGCCGCCGCGCTCGGGGTCAAGGTGGGCGCTGCCGCCGTCCGCGTCGGTCAGATGCGGCAGGCGCTCACCGACGCCTGCACCGCGCTGGACCTGCTGCGCCACGGGCGGTCCGGCTGCCCGGCGCTCGTCGCGGCCGTGCCCGTCGAGCCGTCGGCGCCGTTCACCGCCGAGGTGCGGGCGCGCGTCGAGCGGCACGCGGCGGCGTGCGAGCGGTGCGGGCGGTGGCCGGCGCCGTACGACGACGCCCTCGAGCAGATCGAGGCGCTGCCCGCCGTCGCGGTGCCCCTCGCGCTCGTGGGGCAGGTCCGTGCGGCCTCCGAGCACGCCGACGACCTCGACGTGCTGCCGCCGGTCTGGTCCTGGCGCGACGACGGCTTCCCCGTGCCGCTCGACGACCGGGGCGACGCGGCGGTCCTCGGGTTCACGTGGCGGCAGGTCGGCGTCGTCGGCACGGCCGCGGTGCTCCTCGTCGCCGCCGCCTTCGGGCTCGCGGCCGTCTGGCCGGGCGCCCTGTCCGGGCCGGGGGACGGCGACGTCCGCGCGGCCGTCGACGCCGCGCCCCGCGCGACGCAGTCCCCGGTCCCGGCGGCCCGGCCGACGACGACCCCGACGGCGAGCCCGACGGTCCCGCTGACGACGGCCGCGACGCCCTCGCCGACGGCGTCCCCGGCCGCCCGGCCCGCGGTGCCCGCCCCGCGCGACACCTCGGGCGGCCACGGGTCGGCGCCGACGGCCGCGCCGCGGCCGACCCACGACACCCCGCCGCAGCCGCCCGCCGTCGTCAGCGTCGGCCTCCAGCCGTCCGCGGTCGACCTCGCCGACGACCGGTCGACCGCCGTCGTCCGGATCACCGCCCGGGGCACGACGCCCCAGACGTTCACCGCGGACACCGCCGGGACCTGGCTGTCCGTCACCCCCGAGTCCGGCACGCTCGCCCCCGGCCGCAGCGTCGACCTCACCGTGCGGGTGGCGCGCAAGAAGGCGCCCGAGGGCAGGATCGCCGGCACGCTCGCCGTCCGGTGGGGCGACGCGACCGCGAGCATCCCGCTGTCCGCCGTCGTCCGCCGCGCGCCCGAGGTGACGGACCTCTGGGCGGCACCCGGACGGGTCCACGTGCCCGGCTGGTGGTGCTTCGACACGACGACGTCGGTCACCGCGGTCGTCCGCGACGAGTCACCCGTCTCCGGGGTGCTGACCTACCGCCTCGGCGGCGGGGACACCGTCCGCCGGGCCATGGAGCAGCGCGGCGACCGCTGGGTCGCCCGGCTCGGTCCCTTCCGCAACCCCGGCCAGCTGTCCGGCACGGTGACCTTCACCGACGAGTACGGCGGCCGCGCCTCCCGCGACCTGCGGGTCACCGTCGACCCCTGCTGAGGCGGTCGCACCCGACAAGAGGCGGCATGCCGCAACGGAGGACAGGGGACCCCGTCGCGCTCGTCCCTCGCGCTCCTCCTCAAATCACTGTGCTGCAGCGGAGGATAGGGGACCCCGTCGGGGCTCGTACCTCGCCCCTCCTCCTCAAATCACTGTGCTGCAGATGCGACGCAGGGCCCCGGCGAAAAGCGTG
>JBQGCR010000552.1:0-4264 GCA_052038585.1 Kineosporiaceae bacterium | reverse complement strand
TTTTGGTGGTATCATTTTCAAACTGTTGCCGGGGTGTGGTTGGGGTCGTCGTTAAATCTGTGGTGCATCTTCTTTATCTTGAAGCCGGCGCCCCTCAGGGGGGGGCGGCGGCGACGGCGCCGGGGAAGACGGCACTGACGGCCATGCGGACGACGAGCTCGGCGGCGCAGCGGCTCGCTGCCCGGACGAAGTCCAGCCCCGGCCCGAGTCGGCCGACCCGCCGTGCGAGATCACCGCGCGGTAGAGGTCTGGCACGCCTCAGCCGTACCAGGCCTCTACCTGGCGGAGATCTTGGAGGGATCATGATCCAACAGATGCAGACGTGAGGTACGGGTCTGCCGTACTTCAGCGCTGCATCTTCGTGATCTTGAAGCCGGCGCCCCTCAGGGGCGGGCGGCGGCGACGGCGCCGGGGAAGACGACGCTGACGGCCATGCGGACGACGAGCTCGACGATCTGGCGCTCCTCGACGACGGCGAAGGCGGCGAGGCCGGTCTGGGCCGGGCGCAGGACGACGCCGCTGCGGGCCATGTGCATGACGCCGAGCACCTGCATGTAGAGGGCGTTGGCGACGAGGTCGGCGTCGAGCGGCTCGGCGGCGCCGGACGAGGAGGACTCCCCCTCGGCGACGATCGCGGCGATCCGGCTCAGCTCCCCGCTCATGAGGGTGCCGAGCCGGACGAGGGCGGCCTCGCTGATCTCGTCGAGCAGGTCGGCGCCGGGGCGGCCGAGGAGGGCGAGCGCGCAGTCGACGAACGCCGGGTAGCGCAGGCAGTAGCCGGCGAACTCCCGGGCGACGGCGGAGAGCCGCTCGACCGGCGGCAGCGACGCGTCGTCGACCCGGGACAGCGCCTCGTCGAGCTCGACGAGGTAGTCGGCCAGCGTGAGCGCGAAGAGCTCCTCCTTGCTGGAGAAGTGCCGGTAGATGATCGCGCGGTTGACCCCGACGGCCTTGGCGATGTCGTCGATGTTCGCCGAGCGCTCGCCGCGGTCGTCGAAGAGGGCGCGCGTGCTCGCGACGATCTCCGCCTGCCGCGCCCGGCGCCGGGCGGCGCCACGGCTCGTCCGGCCTCCGCCGTCGCGGTCCTCGCGGTCGTCGACGGCGGCACTGACGACGACGTCCGTGGTCCCGGCCGATGCACTCATAGCCGAAGCATAGTCACCGTTCCCAACGGCGTAACTAGCAGTTACACTTTCGACTACAGTCGCCCGGCCGGCCGCCCCACCGCCGTCGCACCGCACCGATCACCGGCACCGTCCCCAGGAGGCCTCCCGATGACCACCGACGTCCCCGCCGCCCCGGCGCGCACGCCCGTGTCGGCGCCCCGGCCGGCGACGCCGGCGAGCGCCGCCCCGGCCCGCAGCAGCGCGGCGAACCGGGCGAAGCCCACCCGGAAGAACCAGCCCAACCCGATGGCTGCGGCCCTCGCGGTGGTGCGGCGCATCGCGCAGTCGCCGCTGCTCGACCGGCCGGGCTGGCGCCCCCGGGCCGAGCGCGCCGCGTACCACGCGACGAAGACCGGCCTGAGCACCGTCGCGGCGGTCTCGCGCACCTTCGAGGCCGCGACCCGGCTCACCGCCCCGCAGCGGCCCTCGACCCGGCGCAGCGACCTGTTCGACCTCACCCCGACCGAGGACCAGCAGATGATCCTCGACGTCGTCAAGGACTTCGCCGCCGAGCAGGTGCGCCCGGCCGCCGCCGACGCCGACACCGCCTCGGCGACGCCGGACGAGCTCGTCGCCACCGCCGTCGAGCTCGGCATGTGGCAGCTGTCGATCCCGGACACCCTCGGCGGGCTCGCGAGCGAGCGCGCCGCGACGACGGGCGTGCTCGTCGCCGAGCACCTCGCGCACGGCGACCTCGGGATCGCGGTCGCCTGCCTCGCGCCGGCCTCGGTCGCCACGGCGATCAGCCTGTGGGGCAGCGCCGAGCAGCAGTCGACCTACCTGCCGGCCTTCGTCGCCGACGCTCCCCCGCGCGCCGCGTTCGCCGTCGTCGAGCCGCACGCGCTCTTCGACCCTTTCGCGGTGCGGACGACGGCGCGCCGGGTCGCCGGCGGCTACGTCCTCGACGGCGTCAAGTCCCTCGTCCCCGCCGCCGCGCGCTGCGAGCTGTTCCTCGTCGCCGCCCAGGTGGTCGACGGCGCCGGCCCGGCCGGCCCGGCCCTGTTCGTCGTCGAGTCCGGCACGACGGGCCTCTCCGTCGAGGCCGAGCCGGCGATGGGCCTGCGCGCCGCGCAGACCGGACGCCTCACGCTCGCGTCGGTGACGGTCCCCGAGCGGGCGCGGATCACGACGACGACGCAGGCCGACGGCTGCACCGTCGACCCCTACCGCGAGGCGGTCCGGCTCTCCCGCGTCGCGTGGTGCGCCCTCGCCGTCGGCACGGCGCAGGCCGTCGTCGACTACGTCGTCCCCTACGTCAACGACCGGGTCGCGTTCGGCGAGCCGGTGAGCCACCGGCAGGGCGTCGCGTTCACCGTCGCCGACATGGCGACCGAGCTCGAGGGCATGCGGCTGGCGACCTACCGCGCCGCCTCCCGCGCCGAGCAGGGCCTCGACTTCAGCCGCGAGGCCGCGCTCGCCCGGCGGCTGTGCAAGGACCACGGCATGCAGATCGGCAGCGACGGCGTGCAGATGCTCGGCGGCCACGGCTTCGTCAAGGAGCACCCCGTCGAGCGGTGGTACCGCGACCTGCGCTCGATCGCCGTCATGGAGGGCGTCGTCCTCGTCTGAGGACCCTTCCGTCGAAACCCCCTCTGCCCGAACGACCCTGAGCAGGAGTTCCCGTGATCAACCTCGAGCTGCCGAGAAAGCTCAAGCCGGCGATCGACCAGGCCAGCGCCGTCGCCACCAGCGTCTTCCGCCCGATCTCGCGCCACTACGACCGGGCCGAGCACGCCCGCCCGAGCGAGCTGGACATGCTCGGGGCCGTCGTCGACGGCCTCAACGACGCGGGCCAGGGCGAGGCCGGCGCCGCCGGCGTCCGCCGCAGCAAGGGCACCGGCGAGAACCGCAACGGCAGCAACATGTCCACGGTGCTGTCGATCATCGAGTGCTGCTGGGGCGACGTCGGCCTCCTGCTCTCGATGCCGAAGCAGGGCCTGGGCAACAGCGCGATCGCCTCGGTGGCCAACGACGAGCAGCTCGAGCGCTACAAGGGCAAGTGGGCCGCCATGGCCATCACCGAGCCCGAGTGCGGCTCGGACTCGGCGGCGATCCGGACGACGGCGCGCCTCGACGGCGACCACTACGTCCTCAACGGCGAGAAGATCTACGTCACGGCGGGCGACCGCTGCGACGCCGTCGTCGTCTGGGCCACCCTCGACCGCTCGCTCGGCCGCGCGGCGATCAAGTCCTTCGTCGTCGACAAGGGGACGCCGGGCTTCGAGCTCGTCCGGCTCGAGCACAAGCTCGGCATCCGGGCCTCCGACACCGCGGCCTTCGTCCTCAAGGACGTCCGTGTCCCGAAGGAGAACCTCCTCGGCGACCCGGAGATCAAGCCCGAGGGCGGCTTCGCCGGCGTCATGCAGACCTTCGACAACACTCGCCCGCTCGTCGCCGGCATGGCGGTCGGCGTCGCCCGGGCGGCCCTCGACGAGACCCGGGCGCTGCTCGAGGAGGCCGGCGTCGTCATCGACTACGACACCCCGGCCGAGCACCAGCTCGCCGCGGCGGCGACCTTCATCCGGCTGGAGTCGGAGTGGGAGTCGGCCTACCTGCTCACGCTGCGCTCGGCGTGGATGGCCGACAACGCCCAGCCGAACAGCCTCGAGGCCTCGATGGCCAAGGCCAAGGCCGGCCGGACGGCGGTGGCCGTCACGCTGACCTGCGTCGAGCTCGCCGGCAGCCTCGGCTACTCCGAGGACCAGCTCCTCGAGAAGTGGGCGCGGGACTCCAAGATCCTCGACATCTTCGAGGGCACCCAGCAGATCCAGAAGCTCATCGTCGCGCGGCGCCTGCTCGGCCTGTCGTCGCAGGAGCTGCGGTGACGACGCCCGGGCCGTCGGGGCGCGGCCGTGAGCGGCGCCCCGACGGGCCTCGGGCTCAGGCTCCGCGGGCTCGCGGTGCTGCTCCGCTCCGGCGTGCTCGTCGTGCAGGGCCCGGTCCGGCTCACGCGTCGGCTCCGCCGGCTCGCGCAGTACGGGCCGACGCCGGCCGGGGCCTACGCCGCCGCGGCGGCCTCGGCCCCGGACCTGGTGGCGGTCGTGGACGAGCGGGCCTCCCGGACGTACGCCGACGTGGTCCGCCGGGTCCGCGGCCTC
>JBQGCR010000551.1:0-9538 GCA_052038585.1 Kineosporiaceae bacterium | reverse complement strand
GGCGGGGAGGAAGCCGCGCAGGCCGATGTCGAGGATGAGACCACCCTTGACGACCTCGATGACGGTACCGGTGACGATGCCGTCCTCGTCCTTGATCTTCTCGATCGTGCCCCAGGCCCGCTCGTACTGCGCGCGCTTCTTGGACAGGATCAGGCGACCCTCCTTGTCCTCCTTCTGGAGGACCAGGGCCTCGACCTCGTCGCCGACGCTGACGACCTCACCGGGGTCGACGTCGTGCTTGATCGACAGCTCGCGGGAGGGGATGACGCCCTCGGTCTTGTAGCCGATGTCCAGCAGGACCTCGTCACGGTCGACCTTGACGATCGTGCCGGAGACGATGTCCCCGTCGTTGAAGTACTTGATGGTCTCGTCGATCGCGGCGAGGAAGTCCTCGGCGCTGCCGATGTCGTTGACCGCGACCTGGGGGGTCGTGCGCGCCTGCTCGGCCGTGCTGGCAGTCATGTAAGAGGGGCTCCGATGCGGACAGGTGTCGGGGTTCTGGACAGACCCACGGGCTGCGGGCCTGGGCGACGCCCGTCCGCGGTTCAAGGGGATCCCGAGTCGGCGACCGCTCGACGGTCAGGCGGCCGGTCGGATCAAGGACACACTGAGGCCGCGCACAGACGTGCGCCTTGCCACCCTAGCGGTGCGGACCGCCGGGGGTCAAAGCGCGCGAGGGCTCCTAGTCTGCCCGGCATGGACGAGCGCGACGACGCCGCCCGGACGGCGGAGGCGGGCTACCGTCCGGCCGCCGCCGGCGAGACGGTCACCGGGAACCGGGGGTGGTGGGACCTCGAGGCCGACGCGTACCAGGCCGAGCACGGCGGGTTCCTCGGCCACGGCGACGGCGCCGCCTTCGTCTGGGGGCCGGAAGGGCTCGACGAGGCCGACGCCCGGCTCCTCGGGGACGTCGCGGGCCTCGACGTGCTCGAGGTGGGGGCGGGGGCGGCGCAGTGCGCGCGGTGGCTCGCCTCGCGCGGGGCGCGGGCCGTCGCGACGGACCTGTCCCGCGGGATGCTGCGGCACGCGCCGGCCGGCGTCCCCCGGGCCGTCGCCGACGCCCGGGCCCTGCCGTTCGCCGGTGCGGCCTTCGACGTCGTCGTCAGCGCCTACGGCGTCCTGCCCTTCGTCGCCGACCCGGAGACCGTGCACGCCGAGGTGGCCCGGGTGCTGCGCCCCGGCGGGCGGTGGGTGTTCTCGCTGACCCACCCGGTGCGATGGGCGTTCCCCGACGACCCGGGCGAGGCCGGCCTCACGGCGACCCGCTCGTACTTCGACCGGACGCCGTACGTCGAGTCCGCCGCCGACGGCACGGTCCTGTACGCCGAGCACCACCGGACCCTCGGCGACCGGGTCCGCGAGCTCGTCGCGGCCGGCTTCGTCCTCGAGGACCTCGTCGAGCCCGAGTGGCCCGCCGGCCACGACCGGACGTGGGGCGGGTGGAGCGCCCTGCGCGGCCGCCTGCTCCCGGGCACCGCGATCCTCGCCGCCCGGAAGGCCTGCTGAGCCCGCACCCGATCCGGGGTGGCGGCGCTGGGCGGGTCAGTGGGCGGCGTCGTGCCAGGAGCGGCCGGAGCCGACGGAGACCTCGAGGGGGACGGAGAGCTCGGCGGCGTCGGCCATCGCCGTGCGGACGAGGGACTCGACGGCGTCCTTCTCCCCCGGCGCGACCTCGAGGACGAGCTCGTCGTGCACCTGGAGGAGCATCCGGCTCGTGAGGTCCTGCTCGCGCAGCGCGGCGTCGACGCGGAGCATGGCGACCTTGATGATGTCGGCCGCCGAGCCCTGGATCGGCGCGTTGAGCGCCATCCGCTCGGCCATCTCGCGTCGCTGCCGGTTGTCGCTCGTGTGGTCGGGCAGGTAGCGGCGGCGGCCGAGGATCGTCTCGTTGTAGCCGGTGCGCCGGGCCTCGCCGACGATCCCCCGCAGGTAGTCGCGCACGCCGCCGAAGCGCTCGAAGTAGTCGTCCATGAGGCCGCGGGCCTCGTCGACCGGGATCGTCAGCTGGCGCGACAGCCCGAACGCCGACAGGCCGTACGCGAGGCCGTACGACATCGCCTTGATCTTGCTGCGCATCTCGGGCGTGACGTCGGCGGGCTCGACCTCGAAGACGCGCGAGCCGACGAACCGGTGCAGGTCCTCCCCCGAGCGGAACGCCTCGATGAGGCCCTCGTCGCCGGACAGGTGCGCCATGATCCGCATCTCGATCTGGCTGTAGTCCGCCGTCACGAGGGTCTCGAACCCGGGGCCGACGACGAAGGTCTCGCGGATCCGCCGCCCCTCCTCGGTGCGGATCGGGATGTTCTGGAGGTTCGGCTCGACGCTGCTCAGCCGGCCGGTCGCGGCGATCGTCTGCTGGTACGTCGTGTGGATGCGCCCGTCGTCCGCCGTCGACTTGATGAGCCCCTCGACGGTCTGCCGCAGCCGGCTGGCGTCCCGGTGCCGCAGCAGGTGGAGCAGGAACGGGTGCTCGGTCTTGCCGTAGAGGTCGGCGAGCGCGTCGGCGTCGGTGGTGTACCCGGTCTTGGTGCGCTTGGTCTTCGGCATGCCGAGCTGCTCGAAGAGGACGACCTGGAGCTGCTTGGGCGAGCCGAGGTTGATCTCCTCGCCGATCACCTCGAAGGCGTCCTTGGCGGCGGCCGACACCGCGGCGGCGAAGTACGCCTCGAGGTCGGAGAGCGCGTCGCCGTCGACGGCGATGCCGGTGCGCTCCATCCGGGCGAGCACGTCGACGAGCGGCAGCTCCACCTCGGCGAGCAGCCGGGTGCCGCCGCGCTGGTCGAGCTCCTCCGCGAGCGCCTGGGTCAGGTCGAGCACCGCCCGCGCGCGGACCATCGCGCTCTCGGCCTCGTCGTCGCCGTCGCCCATGTCGAGCGCGAGCTGCCCGTCGGAGGGGCCGGCCTCCTGGCGCAGCTCCCGGTGCAGGTGACGCAGGCAGAGGTCCGCGAGGTCGAAGCTGCGCTGGTCGGGCCGGCAGAGGTAGGCGGCCAGCGCGGTGTCGCTGACGCTGCCGGCCACCGGCAGGCCCCGGTCCGCGAGCGCGAGCATCGGGCCCTTGGCGTCGTGGAGCACCTTCGGCCGGCCGGCGTCGGCGAGCCACGCCGCGAGCGCCGTCGTCGCCTCCTCGTCGGCCGTCGTGAGGTCGACCCAGGCGGCGGTCCCGTCGAGCGCGGCGACCGCGACGCCGCGGGCGTCGCCGTGGCCGGCACCCCAGGTCCCCGCGACGTGCAGCCCGACGGTGTCCCCCGCGTGCTCGGCGAGCCAGGCGCCGACCGCCGCACCGTCGAGCCGCGCACCGCTCACCTCGAAGCCGCCCTCGGCCTCCGGCTCGGGCGCGGAGAGCGTCGCGAAGAGCCGCTCGCGCAGCACCCGGAACTCCAGGCCGTCGAAGACCTTGTGGACCTCCTCGCGGTCCCACGAGCGCACCGCGAGGTCGTCGACCCGGACCGGCAGGTCGAGGTCGTCGACGAGCCGGTTGAGCCGGCGGTTGCGCAGCACGTCCTCGAGGTGGGCCCGCAGGTTGTCCCCCGCCTTGCCCTTGATGACGTGCGCGTTGGCGACGACGCCGTCGAGGCCGCCGTAGAGGCCGAGCCACTTCGCCGCGGTCTTCGGGCCGACGCCGGGGACGCCGGGCAGGTTGTCGCTCGTCTCCCCCACGAGGGCCGCGAGGTCGCTGTACCGGTTCGGCGGGACGAGGTAGCGCTCCTCGACCACCTCGGGGGTGAGGCGGATGAGCTCGGACACCCCGCGCAGCGGGTAGAGGATCGTCGTCGCGCTGTCGACGAGCTGGATCGAGTCGCGGTCGCCGGTGCTGATGAGCACCTCGAAGTCCTCGTCGCGGGCGAGCCGGGTGAGGGTGGCGATGACGTCGTCCGCCTCGTAGCCCTCCTTCTCCACCACGGTGATCCGCAGCGCGTCGAGGATCTCCTTGCACAGCGCCACCTGGCCGGAGAACTCCGCGGGCGTGCTGCTGCGGGTCGCCTTGTAGTCGGCGTACTCCTCGGTGCGGAAGGTCGTGCGCGAGACGTCGAACGCGACGGCGACGTGCGTCGGCTGCTCGTCGCGCAGCACGTTGATGAGCATCGACGTGAAGCCGTAGACCGCGTTGGTCACCTGGCCCGTCGTCGTGGAGAAGTTCTCCACCGGCAGCGCGAAGAAGGCGCGGTAGGCCAGGGAGTGGCCGTCGACGAGGAGCAGCCGGGGGCGCGGCCGGTCCTGCGCGGTCTCGAGGTCGGCGGGGGCGGTCGTCGGGCTCACGTCGACCACCCTAGGGGCAGGCACCGACAGGCGGGACGACGACGGCCCCTGCCCGATCAGGCCTGCGCCGCCCGGGGGGCCGCCCGGTCCGGCCGGGCGTCGAGGCGGGCGTCGAGGCGGGCGTCGAGGCGGGTGAGGTCGATGACGCGCAGCGGGTCGGCCTCGCCGCCGCGGGGCTCGCTCGTGCAGTCCTCCGGCGCGACCTCGGCCCACGCGACGCGGGAGAACCGGGCGCGCTGGGAGCGCCGGCGCGACAGCAGGTCCTCCAGGCCGCCGCGGCGGGCCTGCCCGGCCAGCCGGCGACGCAGCGTCGCCGTCGGCACGACGCGCTTGACGATGAGCGGGGTGAAGCCGAGCCGGGCGAGGAAGCGGTGGCTCTCCCGCGACGTGGGCGCCACGTTGGAGATGACCTGCTCGCAGCCCAGGGACTCGGCGAGCCCGGCGACCCGGCCGAGCAGCGCCTTCGCGACGCCGCGGTGCCGTTGCGCGGTCCCGACGTAGAGGTGCTCGACGGTGAGGAACAGCCCGTCCAGCAACGGGTTCACGGCGCTCACCGTCACGAGCGCGTACCCGGCGGGGGCGCCGCCCTCGTGGGCGAGCAGGACGTTCACCGAGCCGCCGGCCAGGGCCTCCGCGAGGCGCGGGCGCATCTGCTCGACGCTCGTCCCGGACAGGCTCCGGACGGTCCGACCGAGCTCGTCGCGTGCCTGGCCCCAGAGCAGGAGCAGGTCGTCGACGTCGTCCGCGCATGCTCGACGGACGCTGACGGTAGGACGGGCCACGAGGCCTCCTCGGAAGATCGCGCGTGACGGCACGCCTGGCGCGCGCCGATGGCCCAACCTGACAGCCCCCCCAGCGCGTCGCAGCCTACGCCGCGGGGGGTGTCCGAAGTAAGGTCCGACAACGTGGTCCTGCGATGACCGTCCGTGACCGAACGGTCGGGTGGGAGCTGGGTTGACCCGCACGTGTAAAGGCTTAACGTCCAGCCCCGAACGTGTGACATGGAAGCGCTATAGTCCGCCGCTACCGGAGGGCGACATCGGCGCTGCCACCCTCCCTGGCAGGCGAACCGAGAGGAAGAACCAGGTGCGGCTAGGTGTCAGAGCCTTGCTCGCCCTCCTGGGGGCGGCTTTGGCCGTCCTCGGGACCGGGGTGGGCACGGCCTTCGCGGCGGGTGAGACGGTGCAGGGCATCATCCGCAACGCCGGTGAACCGGTGGCAGGGGTGTCGATTGGCGTGACCGGGGAGGGAGGCTTCTCCGGCGAGGCGGAGTCCGGCGCCGACGGACGCTGGGTCGTCGAGGTGCCCGGCCCCGGCAGCTACTCGGTCGAGCTCGACGAGAGCACGCTGCCCGACGGCGTCGCACTGCGCTTCGCCGACCGCAACCCGATCGAGACGACGGTCAACGGCAACCAGCAGAAGACGGTCCTGTTCGCCCTCGGCGTCGGCACGAACCAGGCCGAGAGCACGGGCGACCAGGTGCTCAACCGGTTCGCCCAGGGCCTGCGCTTCGGCTTGCTCATCGCCCTCGCGGCGGTCGGCCTCTCGCTCATCTTCGGCACGACGGGCCTGACGAACTTCGCCCACGGCGAGCTCGTCACCTTCGGCGCCCTCGTGGCGTTCGTCTTCAACGTGAGCCTCGGCTGGAACATGCTCGTGGCCACGGCGCTCGCGGTCGTCGTCAGCGGGGCGTTCGGCTGGCTGCTCGACCGGGGGCTGTGGGCGCCGCTGCGCCGGCGCGGGACCGGTCTGATCGCCATGATGATCGTCTCGATCGGCCTGTCGATCTTCCTGCGCTACCTCTTCCTGTTCATCATGTCCCGCCCCGGGGAGCCGTTCGACGGCCTCGGCGGCGCGACGGGCTCCTACACCGCGACGCAGGGCCAGACGGCGGTCGGACCCGGCTCGATCACGCTCACCGCGCTCGACTACCTGAGCATGGCGATCTCCGTCGTCGTCCTCCTCGGCTTCGCGTACTTCCTCCTGCAGACCCGCACCGGCAAGGCGACGCGCGCCGTCGCGGACAACCCGGCGCTCGCCTCGGCCTCCGGCATCGACGTCGACCGCGTCATCCGCATCGTCTGGATCGCCGGCGGCGCGCTCGCGGGCCTGTCCGGCGTCCTGCTCGGCATCGCGCAGCAGGTCAACTACCTCATGGGCTCGCAGGTGCTCCTGCTGGTCTTCGCCGCGGTCACCCTCGGTGGCCTCGGGACGGCGTTCGGGGCCCTCGTCGGCTCGCTCGTCGTCGGCATCTTCGTCGAGATGTCGTCGCTCGTCATCCCGCCGGAGCTGAAGACCGTCGGCGCGCTGGCGATCCTCATCGTCATCCTGCTCGTCCGGCCGCAGGGCATCCTCGGCCGCGCGCAGCGCATCGGCTGACCTCAGGAGAAGGAGACAGACATGGACTGGGGTCAGATTCTCACCCAGGCGCTGCGCGCCTCCATCGGCCTGGAGACGGTCGTGTACGCGCTGGCCGCCATCGGCCTCAACGTGCACTTCGGCTACACCGGCCTGCTCAACTTCGGCCAGGCGGCGTTCCTCGCCGTGGCCGCGTACGGCATCTCCATCTCGGTGGCGACGCTGGGCATCTCGTTCTGGTGGGGCATCCTGCTCGGCCTCCTCGCGGCCGTCGTCCTCGCCCTCCTGCTCGGCGTCCCGACGCTGCGGCTGCGGGCGGACTACCTCGCGATCGTCACGATCGCCGCGGCCGAGATCGTCCGGCTCGTCGTCCGGTCGACGGCGCTGGCCGACACGACGGGCGGCTCGAACGGCCTGTCCGGCTTCGCCGAGGGCTTCTACGACCTGAGCCCGTTCAGCTCCGGCGTGGACGTCGGCCCGTTCGAGTTCTCGGCCCGCGCGACGTGGGTGCTGCTCGTCGGCTGGCTGCTCGTCCTGCTGTCCTGCCTCGTCGTGTGGCTGCTCATGCGCAGCCCGTGGGGCCGGGTCATCAAGGGCATCCGCGAGGACGAGGACGCCGTGCGCAGCCTCGGCAAGAACGTCTACAGCTACAAGATGCAGTCGCTCATCATCGGTGGTGTGCTCGGCAGCCTGGGCGGGTTCATCTTCGCCCTCGGCAACGCGGCCGTGCAGCCGGAGAACTACGGCACCGAGCTGACGTTCTACATCTACACGGTGCTCCTGCTCGGCGGTGCGGCCCGGGTCTTCGGCCCGGTCGTCGGGGCGGCGATCTTCTGGGTCGTCCTCTCCCTCACCGACGGCATCCTCACCCAGCTCGTCCAGAACCAGCTCGTCCCGACGTCGGTGCTCAACTCGATCCAGGTGGGCCAGGTGCGGTTCATCCTCGTCGGTGCCGCGCTCATGCTGCTCATGATCTACCGGCCGCAGGGAATCTTCGGCGACAGAAGGGAGCTGGCTCTCGATGGCCGCTGACGACGACGCTCTGCTCACCGAGCTCACGCCCAGGAAGGCCGCCGCGCTCGCCGCGCTGCGGGACGTGCCGCAGGAGCCCGGCTCGAAGAAGCCGGACCCGATCCTCGTCGCGGACGGCGTGGTCCGGCGCTTCGGCGGCCTCACGGCCGTCGAGGTCGGCCACGTCGAGATCCAGCGCGGCGCGATCACCGCGCTCATCGGGCCGAACGGCGCCGGGAAGACGACGTTCTTCAACCTGCTCACCGGCTTCGACCGGCCGGACGAGGGGGCGTGGTCGTTCAACGGCAAGTCCCTCGCCGGCGTCCCGGCCTACAAGGTCGCGCGCAGCGGCATGGTCCGCACGTTCCAGCTGACCAAGGCGCTGTCCCGCCTCACGGTCATCGAGAACATGCGCCTCGGCGCGAGCAAGCAGCGGGGCGAGGGCGTCTTCGCCGCGCTCGTCCCGTCGCTGTGGAAGAGCCAGGAGAACGAGATCACCGCCCGGGCGGACGACCTCCTCGGCCGCTTCAAGCTAGACAAGAAGCGCGAGGACTTCGCCGGGTCCCTCTCCGGCGGCCAGCGCAAGCTGCTCGAGATGGCCCGGGCGCTCATGTCGCAGCCCGAGATGGTCATGCTCGACGAGCCGATGGCCGGCGTGAACCCCGCTCTGACGCAGTCGCTGCTGGGCCACGTCAAGGACCTGCGCGAGCAGGGCATGACGGTCCTGTTCGTCGAGCACGACATGGACATGGTGCGCGACATCGCCGACTGGGCGATCGTCATGGCCCAGGGCAAGGTGGTCGCCGAGGGCCCGCCCGACTCGGTCATGGCCAACCCGGCGGTCATCGACGCCTACCTCGGCTCCCACCACGACGCCCCGCTGTCCTTCGAGGAGGAGCAGGCGCGCCTGGAGGAGGACGAGAAGGCGCTCGAGGCCGAGATCGAGGAGACCGAGATCAAGCTCGGCGAGAAGAAGCCGGAGGACGGGGCATGAGCTCAGGTGGTGGACGGGCGACGGTCGTGGACCGCGCCCAGCACGTCGCGGCGGCCGAGGGCGCCCTCATGCGGGCCGACGAGCTCGTCGCCGGCTACCTGCCCGGCGTGAACATCCTCAACGGGTGCGACTTCTACGTCCGCGAGGGCGAGCTCGTCGGCATCATCGGGCCCAACGGGGCCGGCAAGTCGACGTTGCTCAAGTCCCTGTTCGGCCTCGTGAAGATCCGGTCGGGCACGCTGACGCTGCGCGGCGAGGAGATCACCGGGCAGAAGGCCGACAAGCTCGTCACCAAGGGCGTCGGCTTCGTCCCGCAGACGAACAACGTCTTCCCGTCGCTGACGATCGAGGAGAACCTCCAGATGGGCGTCTACCAGGCGCCCTCGAAGTTCGCCGAGCGGTTCGACTTCGTCACCTCGCTCTTCCCGACGCTCGGGCAGCGCCGCAAGCAGCGGGCGGGCGCCCTGTCCGGCGGCGAGCGGCAGATGGTCGCCATGGGCCGGGCGCTCATGATGGAGCCGTCCGTGCTGCTCCTCGACGAGCCCTCGGCGGGCCTGTCCCCCGCCCTGCAGGACGAGGTGTTCATCCGCACCCGCCAGATCAACCGCACCGGCGTCTCGGTCATCATGGTCGAGCAGAACGCCCGCCGCTGCCTGCAGATCTGCGACCGCGGCTACGTGCTCGACCAGGGCCGCAACGCCTACACGGCCTCCGGCCGCGACCTCATGAACGACCCGAAGGTCATCGAGCTCTACCTGGGCACGCTCGCCAAGGCGTACCCGCCCTCCCGCCCCCCCCGACGCCCCCCGACCCCCGCACGGGGGGCCGTCGTCGGCCGGCGTGGCCGCCCGCGCCCGCCCTTGCCCGCCCTTGCCCGCCCTTGCCCGCCCCACGCCCGGGTGCGGCCACTTCCGCGAG
>JBQGCR010000550.1:0-3716 GCA_052038585.1 Kineosporiaceae bacterium | reverse complement strand
GCAGTTCAACGCCTCGGCCGCCGAGTGCCGCTCGCTCGGCGACCACGGCACCGGGGCCGTCTTCGACGCGATGGTCCAGGACGAGGAGCGGCACGCCGACTGGTTCGAGGCGCAGCTCGCCGCGATCGAGGCCGTCGGGGTTCCGGGCTACCTCGCCCAGCAGATCGACGCGTCGTCCGCGCCGAGCTGAGCGCGCCTCAGCCGATGCAGGGGCTGGCGCCGGCCGGCCCGGGGACGACGCCGCGCAGGACGTCGGCGGCCGGCCGAGGGTCCGGGCTCGGCGCCCACCGGCCCTCGACGAGCGCGTAGTCCCACTGCTCGCCGCGCAGGAGCAGCTGCTCCAGGGCGCCGACGAGGCGGTCGACGTCGTCCGAGGTCGACCCGAGGCCGAGGCTCGCCCGCAGAGCGCCGTCGCCGTGCCCGAGCCGGCTGAGCAGCGGGTGGGCGCAGAACTTGCCGTCGCGCACCCCGATCCCGTGCTCGGCCGACAGGTACGCGGCGACCCGGCCCGGGTCGTGCCCGGCGACGGTGAAGCCGACGACGCCGGCGCGCTCGGTGCTGTCGGACCAGATCGAGAGCACCTCGACGCCCTCGAGCGTCGCGAGACCCTCGGTGAGCCGCTGGGCGAGCGTGGTCTCGTGCGCCTCGAGCGCGCCGTTTGGCAGCGCGGCGATGCTCGCGCACGCCTGGGCGAGGGCGACGGCGCCGAGGACGTTCGGCGTGCCGCCCTCGTGCCGGGCCGGGGCCGCGGCCCACTCCACGCCGTCGACGCGCACGGCGCGGACCGCCCCGCCGCCGGCGAGGTAGGCCGGGGCGTCGTCGAGCCAGTCCCGGCGGCCGACGAGCGCGCCGCTGCCGAACGGCGCGTAGAGCTTGTGCCCGGAGAAGGCGACGTAGTCGATCCCGCTGTCCCGCAACGAGATCGCGCGGTGCGGTGCGAGCTGGGCGGCGTCCGCCGCGATCCGGGCCCCGTGCGCGTGGGCGAGCCGGGTCAGCTCGGCGACCGGCAGGAGCTCGCCGGTGACGTTGCTGCAGCCGGTGACGGCGAGCAGCGCCACGGGCCGTTCGGCGAGCGCCGCCTCGACGTCCGCGAGGGTCTGCGCGAGGGAGGGCGCGGCCTCGACGCAGCGGTGGGCGCGACCGGCCCACGGCAGGAGGTTCGCGTGGTGCTCGACGTCGAGGAAGAGCACCTCGCCGCCCGACGGCACGGCCGACGCGAGGAGGTTGAGGGCGTCGGTCGTGTTGCGGACGAGGACGACGACGTCGTCCTGGCGCGCCCCGACGAACTCGCCGACCTGCGCCCGGGACTGTTCGTACAGGGCCGTGCTCACCTGGGAGGCGTAGCCGGCGCCGCGGTGGACGCTGGCGTACCAGGGGAGCACCTCGGCGACGCGGGCGGTGACCGCCTCGAGCGACGGGGCGCTCGCCGCGTAGTCGAGATTCGCGTACGGGACGGTGCGGCCGTCGACGACGGGCACGGGCACGCCGCCCCCGGTCACGGGCAGGAGGGGGGCGACGCGGCCGTCGTCGGCCGTCGCGCAAGGGGCGGGGCTGGTGGTCTGCTGGGACATGGGAGCTCCCCGAGGGTCATGGACCCACGTGCCGCGGGTCCGCGCTTGCCGCTGCACCGCGCAGCGACCAGGTCCTCACCCGGAGCACCCCACCGCGGAGGAGGGTTGCCGACCAGCGAGCCGGGGCTTGACGCTGGTACTCGTGACCTGCGTCCACGGTAGCCAGGCCCGTCACGGCCGCTCAAGAGGCGAGACCGGGCTTCTCGAAGTCTGAGACGCTGCGGCGCC
The DNA here is from genome assembly GCA_052038585.1 of Kineosporiaceae bacterium. Taxonomy (GTDB): domain Bacteria; phylum Actinomycetota; class Actinomycetes; order Actinomycetales; family Kineosporiaceae; genus JBQGCR01. The sequence continues at coordinate 1,917 of JBQGCR010000550.1, read as the reverse complement.
GTCACGCGCCCCGCAGACTGGTGGGGTGAGGAGCCGGGTCGTCGTCGCCGTCGTCGTGGCCGCCGCGCTCGTGGTCGCCGCGGCCGTCGTCCGGCTCGGTCCCGTGCGTGAGATCGTCGACGGGTTCACCCGGGACGTGCGCGGTGGCATCGTCGTCGGGGCGCTGCCGGAGCCGTTGCGCGAGCGGGTGCCCGACGTCGTCGCCGCGGCCGGCACCGCGTGCCCGGCGCTGCCGCCCGTCTGGCTCGCGGCCCTCGCCGAGGCACGGGCCGCGTGGGACGAGCCGCTCGAGCCGCTGGCCGAGCGGGCCTGCTCGGCCCTGGCGGAGGTGACGCCGGGCCTGCTCCGGGGCCGCCCGGCGGCCGCTCCGCTCGACGCGGTCGTCGTCTGCCTCGCCACGGGCTGCGCCGCGGTGGGGGACGCCCCGCCCGGGGGCGGGATCGGGCGGCAGGTCGCGACCGCACGCCAGGCCGCCGCCGCGTGGGCGGACCCGGTGGGCTCGCCCTCGGCGGACGTGGGCGAGGTCGAGGGGAGCGCGCCGCTCGCCTTCGCGGGTGGGGACGCCGGCTGCGTCGTCGACGACCCGACGGTGCGGCGCGGCGGCTGCCTCACCCCGCGGGCCGCGCACCTGCTGCTCCAGGTGACCGAGCACGTCCACCGGGGCGCGGTGACGTGCTGGGACGAGCATGCGTGGAACCCGTCGAGCGACCACCCGCGGGGCCGGGCGTGCGACTGGACGATCGGCCGGATCGGGCGCGAGCCGTCGGCGGCGCAGGTCGAGCAGGGGTGGCGGCTCGCGACGTGGTTGCGGGCCTGGGCCGAGCCGCTCGGCGTCCGGTACGTCATCTGGCAGGGGCGGATCTGGTCGGCCCGGCGCGACGGCGAGGGGTGGCGGCCCTACGACGGCGGGGGTGTCTACGACCCGGGCGACGTGACCGGTGGGCACTTCGACCACGTCCACGTGTCCGTCGAGGAGTAGCGGCCGACCGGGTGAGCGGACCGGCCGATCCGGCGAGGCCGGGTCGGAACGCTCATCTGGCGCAGGGTCGGGGCCGATCTTCCCGCCATGGCTCACACAGACGTGGCGTCCGTCCCCGCGGCCCGGCTCGGCTCGCTCCTGCGCCAGGCACGCGAGCGTGCCGGCTGGTCCGTCGACGGGCTGGCGGCCCGGCTCGCCGTCCCGCCGGCGCGGTTGCGCGCCTGGGAGGCCGGCCGGACCCGGCCGGACCCGGAGGACGTCGCCCGCGTCGCGGCGGGCCTCGCGCTCGAGGTGGACGACGTCGTCCCCCCGCGTCGCCCGCTCGCCCCGCTCGGCGGCGACGCCCAGGAGCAGGTGGCCTCGTTCGTCCGGCTCGTCACGACGCTGCGCGGCACCGCCGCCGGTCGGACGCCCCGCTGGCGCACGGCGGACCTGGAGCAGCTCGCCGTCGCCATCGGCAGCGACGTGCGCGACGTCGAGCGCCGCATCCGCGACCTCACGTCGTGCACGCAGGCCGAGGCTGCGGTGCTGAGCCGGACGCTCCTGCGCAAGCGCCTGCTCGTGCCCCTCGCGGCCGGGGCCTTCGCCGCCGCCGTGCTCGCCGGGGCGGGGGTCGGTGCGGACAGCGCGGCCGCCGCGGGCGGTCCCGGGACGACGACCACGACGACGCAGTCGGCCAACGACCTCAAGGCCGAGAACGACGCGCTCAAGGCGCAGGTGGCCGACCTCCAGGCCAAGCTCACCGCGGCGAACGCGACGATCGCCGCGCGGGACGCGACGATCAACGACCTGTCGTCGAAGCTCACGCTGGCCTCGTCCACGAGCGCCGCCAGGGACGCGACGATCGCGGACCTCCAGGCCAGGCTCGCCGCGGCCGCCAACGCCGCGGCCGCGAAGGACGCGACGATCGCCGACCTCCAGGCCAGGCTCGCGAGCGG
>JBQGCR010000549.1:0-8614 GCA_052038585.1 Kineosporiaceae bacterium | reverse complement strand
TGCCGCGCGACGCGGACGGCGGGCGAGCCGTGCCGGTCGTCGCCATCGGGACGACGACGACCCGGTCGTCGCCGGTGACGGTGACGAGTCCCGCCGACGTCCAGGCGGCCGCCCAGCCCGCCGCCCCGTCGCCGCCGCTGCCGTGGCCGTGGCCTGCGTCGTCGTCGCCGCCGGCCTCGCAGCGCTGCCGGCAGCCCTGTCGCGCACGGTCGTCTCGTGGACGCGGGCGCACGCCGGCACGTTCGGCGGGGCGTCGGTCGTGCCGGACGTCGTCAGCACCTCGCAGCGTGCAGCGCCGCCGGCGGCGTTCGACGCGCCGGGGGAGCCGAGGACCACGCGGGTCTCGCTCGTCCTGCGCGCGACGGTCGCCGGACGGGAGGGACTGTACGGCGTCGACGCCGACAGCGGCGGCCTGGTCGACCTCGACCGCCTGGCGCCGGACCACCCCTGGCGCGGGATCGAGGAGGTCGCCGTGAGCCCCTCGGGCAGGTACGTCGTCTGGGCGACGCCGGGGGACGACCGCCACACGGGGACGGGAGCCGGTGCGGCCGTCGTCGACCTCCGAGCCGCCCGGGTCCGCTCGGTACCGCTGCTCCAGCCGCCGGGCCCGTCCGCGGGCGGGCTGAGGGCCAGCACGTCGCTGGCCGTGCTCGACGACGGGTCCCTCGTCGTCGTCCGGCAGGGCAACGGGTCGCTGTGGCTCTACCCCCGCGACGGCGGCCGGGTCGAGCTGCCCTCCTTCGGGGCCGTCCTCGGCGTCGCCCCGCTGCCGGGCGACCGCTTCGCGGTGCGGCGCGACGGACGGTTCGACGTGGTCGACGCCCGGAGCCGGCGGAGCGTGGCGTGGGGCGCGGTGCCGGTCCGTGCCCCGGACGGCAGCGGCGGCGACGGGGCGGCGGGCTGGGCGGCCGCCTGGACGTCGGCGGGACTGGTCACCGTCACCGGCGACGACCGGGTCGTCGTCGTCCCGATGGCGACGACCGGCACGGCTCGCCCGCCGTCCGCGTCGCGCGGCACGGGCGTCGTGCTGGTGCCCTTGCCGCCCGAGGACGCGGGCGTCACCCTCGACGTCGTCGGTGCGGCGGACCGGTGGACGTTCGCCCTCGTCCCCGACCCGGCGGCCGGCGTGGTCACGCCCGCGCCGGGTGACGTGCCGACCCTCGTCGCTCGCCCGGACGAGCCGGTCTGGACGGTGCTCGAACCCGTCCGCCCCGGCCTGTACCCGGCTGCGGCAGGCCTCGTCCTGCTCGCCGCGGCCGTCGCCGGACGGAGCCGTCAGCGCTTGATCTCGGCGGGCAGGCGGCCGGTCGAGCGGGCCATGTAGCGGGCGGCCTGGCGCGTGGCGAGGAGCTTCGCGACGCCGATGAGCGCACCGGAGAGCACCGCCCAGGCGACGGCCTCCTTCCAGTCCGTCTCCGGGTCCTCGGGGATGGTCGGCGGCTGCTTGCCCGTCGCGGCCTTCCAGCCGACGTGCAGCACCTTGTTCGCCACGACGCCCGCGGCGATCGCGCCGCCGCTGCCGAGGACCTTCCATGCCGCACCGCTGCCTGCCACGTGATCTCCTCCGTCGCCTCCGGGGTCGGTCCCCGGTCCATGCCTACAGCAGGCCCAGTACCCACGCGAGCACGTCGACCACGAAGGGCGCCGCCGCGCCGACCATGGTGACGAGGACGAGGATCGCGGCGAGCTTGGTCAGGGGTGCGGGCCGGCCCGTCCGGGGCTCCTGCAGCAGTCGCAGCATGCGGGTAGTGTTGCGGGCGCGACAGGGGAGCGCCACCGGGGCGCTGAGAGTGCGGGAGACCGCAGACCCTCGAACCTGATCCGGGTCATGCCGGCGAAGGAAGTCGGGCCGTTTCTCGGCCGGGTGCCTCGGCTCCCGGTCCCCCTCCTGAGAGTCCTCGGGAGGATTCACGTGACCACCACCCTCGGGGCGCCCGCGAGCGCCCGGCTCGACCCGCGCGTGCTCGCCGCCGCGGCCGTGAGCATCGTCCTCGGCATCGCGATCTACGCGGTCGGGCTGCCGTCGTCCCCGTCCCTGTTCGGCACACCGCTCGCCGACCTCACCCTGCCCGCCGCCCTCTTCGTCGCCTTCGCGGGGACGGCGGCGGGGGCGGCGGCCTTCACCCGCACGTCGTGGCGGGTCGTCGACCTCGTCGTCGCCTCGGTCCTCGGCGTCGCCGGCGGCCTGCTCTTCGCCGTCTGGAACGTCGCCGTCTGGCCGGGCCTGTCCGGCGCGCTGGGCTTCTTCCCGCCGGCCTCGGCCCTGTTCGTCGGCGTCTGGCTGCTGCCCGGCGTGCTCGGCGGCCTCGTCGTCCGCAAGCCCGGCGCCGCGGTCTACACCGAGCTCGTCGCGGCCTTCCTGTCCGCCGTCATCGGCAACCAGTGGGGCTTCGCGACGGTCTGGTACGGCCTCGTCGAGGGCCTCGGCGCCGAGTTCGTCCTCGCGCTGCTCCTCTACCGGCTCTGGGGCCTGCCCACCGCGCTGCTCGCCGGCGCCGGGGCGGGCGTCGCCGTCGGCCTCATGGACTCCCTCATCTACTACCCGGAGTTCTCCGCGGCCTACAAGGCGACCTACGTCGCGCTCGCCGTCGTCTCCGGCGTCGTCATCGCCGGCGCCGGCTCCTGGTGGCTGACCCGGGCGCTGGCCCGCACCGGAGCGCTCTCGCCGCTCGCGTCCGGCCGCACGGCCGAGCGGGTCTGATGCCCCCTGCCGCCGCGTCGCAGCCGATCGGCGGCCCGGTGGCCGTGCGGGCCACCGGGTGGGGCTGGCGGCACGGGACCCGGGCGGCCTGGGCCGTGCGGGGCCTGGACCTGCGGGTCGAGCCGGGCGAGCGGGTGCTCCTGCTCGGGGCGTCCGGCTCGGGCAAGTCGACCCTGCTCGCCGGGCTCGCCGGCCTCCTCGACCCCGAGACGGGCGAGGAGGAGGGGTCGCTGCGCCTCGACGGCGTCCCTGCTCGCCGGGCGCGCGAGGACGCGCTCGGCGCCGGGTCGGCCCGCACCGGCCTGCTGCTCCAGGACCCGCTCGCGCAGACCGTGCTCGCCCGGTGCGGGGACGACGTCGCCTTCGGCCTGGAGAACCACGCCGTCCCGCGGGAGGACATCTGGCCGCGGGTCGACGAGGCGCTGGCCGCCGTCGGCTTCCCCTACGGGCGGGCGCACCCGACGGGGCGCCTGTCCGGCGGGGAGCGGCAGCGGCTCGCGCTCGCCGGCGTCCTCGCGCTGCGGCCGGGGCTCCTCCTGCTCGACGAGCCGACGGCGATGCTCGACCCGCGCGGCGGTGACCTGCTCCGCGAGGCCGTCGCGTCGGTGCTCGCGACGACGGACGCCACCTGCGTCGTCGTCGAGCACCGCGTCGCGCCGTGGCTGCCGCACGTGACCCGGGTCGTCGTCCTCGAGCCCGGCGGCGGCGTGCTCGCCGACGGGACGCCGGACGACGTCCTCTCCCGGCACGGTGCCTCGCTCGCGGCGGCCGGGATCTGGGTGCCGGCGCACCCGCCGGTCGTGCGGCCACGGCGGACCGCCGGCTCCGGGGAGCCGCTGCTGCGCGGGCGCGGCCTCGCCGTCGCCCGGCCCGGACTGCTCCGGGGTGCCGGGACGCCGGCCGTCGAGTCCGTCGACGTCGACCTCGCGGCGGGCCGCGCGCTCGCCGTGGTGGGCGAGAACGGCGCGGGCCAGTCGACGCTCGCCCTCGCGCTGTCCGGGCTCGTCGCCCCGGCGGCCGGCGACCTGCGGGCCGAGCCGGGGCTCGCGGTGCTCGACGGGGACGACGCCGGCCCGCGGCCGCACGCGTGGCGTCCGCGGCGGCTCGTCCGGCGGGTCGGGACGGTGTTCCAGGAGCCGCAGCACCAGTTCGTCGCGGGCACCGTGGCCGACGAGCTCGCGGTCGGGCCGCGGCAGGTCGGGATGCCGGACGCGCTGCGGGAGAAGCGGGTCGGCGCTCTGCTGGAGCGGCTGCGCCTGACGCACCTCGCCCGGGCCAACCCCTTCACCCTGAGCGGGGGCGAGCAGCGCCGGCTCTCGGTCGCGACGGTGCTCGCGACGACGCCGCGGCTGCTCGTGCTCGACGAGCCGACCTTCGGGCAGGACGCCCTCACGTGGGCGGGGCTGGCCGACCTGCTCCTCGACGTGCTCGACGACGGCGCGGCCGTCGTGTGCGTGACCCACGACGAGCCGCTCGCCGACGCGCTCACCGCGGGCGACGGCGGCGAGGTCCTCCGGCTCGCGCGGGCCGGCGGGCTCCCCGGCCGGCCGGTCGCGGCGGTCGCGCGGTGAGCGTCCTCGACCCGCTCGCCGCGCCGACCGGGCTCGACCTGCGCGCGCCGGTGGCCCGGGCCAACCCGGTCGCCAAGCTCGCGGTCGCGGCCGTCGTCGCCGCCGCGCTCGTGCTCACCGTCGACGTCGTCACCGCCGGGGTGGCCCTGCTGCTCGAGGTGCTCGTCCTGCCGTGGTGCGGCCTCGGGCCGCGCGCGCTGCTGCGCCGCGGCTGGGTCGTGCTCGCCGGGGCGGTGCCGGCCGGCGTCGCGACGGCGCTGCTCGGGGTGGACTCCGGGCGGGTGCTGCTCGGCGCCGGCTGGCTCACGGTGACCGAGGGGTCGCTGGAGTCCGGCGTCGCGATCGCGTTGCGCGTCATGGCGATCGGCCTGCCCGGCGTCGTGCTCCTCGCCACGACGGACCCGACGGACCTCGCGGACGGGCTGTCCCAGGTGGCCCGGCTGCCGTCCCGGTTCGTGCTCGCCGCGCTCGCGGCGATGCGGCTGTTCGGCGTGCTCGCCGAGGAGCTCGAGGCGCTGCGCCTGGCGCGCCGGGCCCGCGGGATCGGCGACGACGGCCTGCGCGGCCGGGTGCGGACGGCGGCGGGCCTCGTCTTCGCCCTCCTCGTCCTCGCCGTGCGGCGGGCGACGGTGCTCGCGACGGCGATGGAGAGCCGCGGCTTCGGCACCGGCGCGCCGCGGACCTGGGCGCGGCAGAGCCGGTTCGGCGCGCGCGACGTCGTCGTCGTCCTCGGCGGCCTGGCCATCGGCGTCCTCGCGACGACGGCCGGGGTCCTCGCCGGCACGTGGGACCTCGTGCTCGGGTAGCCCTACCGTGGCGACGTGGTCTCCTTCGCGGACAAGCCGACCCTGACCGGCGGGCTCGTCGTCCTGCGCCCCGTCCGGGTCGAGGACGCTCCGGGCCTGCTCGCCCTCGACGAGGAGGCGCGGAGGCTCACCGGCACGCACGCGACGCATCCCCTCGACCGGCTCGAGCGCTGGTACGCCACGCGCGCCGAGCACGACGACCGGCTCGACCTCGCCGTCGTCGCCCGGGAGGACCCGGACGACCGATGGCTCGGCGAGGTCGTTCTGCTCGACCTCGACGAGGACAACCTCTCGTGCGGGTTCCGGATCGTCCTCGGCGCCGACGGACGCGGCCGGGGGTACGGCAGCGAGGCCACCCGGCTCGTGCTCGACCATGCGTTCCGCACCGTCGGCCTGCACCGCGTCGAGCTCGAGGTCTACGCGTTCAACCCGCGGGCCCGCCACGTCTACGAGAGGGCCGGCTTCGTCCACGAGGGCACCCGGCGGCACGCGTTGCGCTGGGACGGCGAGTGGGTCGACGCGCACGGCATGGGCCTGCTCGCCGACGAGTGGCTCAGCCGCGGGCGTCCAGCAGCCGCACCCGCTTCGGGCCCGCGGTGAGGCGGTAGGAGGCGTCGAGGAGCTCGCCGACCTCGGTCCAGTCGGTGGCGTCGTCGAGGTCGAGCCCCACCCAGCCGTACGCGCCGAGGTACGCCGGGACGTAGCACCGCGGGTCCTCGACGAGCGCCTGCCGCTCGTCGCCGGCAGCGAGGACGACGAGCGAGCGCGGGTGGCCGACCCACTCGCCGTCGGCGCGGACCGACGCACCGTAGTAGGCGAAGACCTTCGTCGTGAAGAACGCCGGGTGCCCGTGGGAGACCTTCTCCGCGGCGTCGGGGAACGCCAGGGCCAGCGCCCGGACCCGGGCGAGCAGCGGGTCGTCGTCGTCGAACATCTTCGGGTGCGCCATACCGGCGCAGGCTACGCCCGGCTCACGCCGCGAGGGCGGCGTAGCGGCCGTCCCGGGCGAGCAGGTCCTCGTGCGTCCCGGTCTCGACGACTCGGCCGTGGTCGAGGACGGCGATCTGGTCGGCGTCGCGCACCGTCGACAGGCGGTGGGCGATGGTGATGACGGTCCGGCCGCGGGCGAGGGTGTCGAAGGCCTCCTGGACGGCGCGCTCGGTCCGGGTGTCGAGCGCCGACGTGGCCTCGTCGAGGACGAGCACCTTCGGGTCGCGCAGCAGGGTGCGGGCGATCGCGAGGCGCTGGCGCTCGCCGCCGGAGAACCGGTGGCCGCGCGAGCCGACGGTCGTGTCGTAGCCGTCGGGCAGGGCGGCGATGACGTCGTGCACCTGCGCCGCCCGGGCGGCGGCCTCGAGCTCGGCGTCCGTGGCGTCCGGCCTGGCGTAGCGCAGGTTCTCCCGCACCGTCGTGTGGAGCAGGTAGGTCTCCTGGCTGACGACGCCGACGACGCGCGCGAGGTCGGCCAGGCGCAGGTCGCGCAGGTCGACGCCGTCGATCGTCACCCGCCCGGCCTGCGGGTCCTGCAGCCGCGCGACGAGCGAGGCGAGCGTGCTCTTGCCGGAGCCGGTCGCGCCGACGAGGGCGAGCGTCGTCCCCGCGGGCACGTCGAGGCTGACCCCGGCGACGGCCGCGACGTCGCCGTCGTCGTAGGAGAACGTCACGTCCTCGACGCGGACGTGGCCGCGGACGGAGGCCGGGTCGAGGTCGACCGGGTGCTCGGGCTCCTTCACGTCGACCGGCAGGTCGAGGTACTCGAAGATCCGCGCGAAGAGCGCGAGGGACGAGGCGACGGAGACGCCGACGTCGAGCAGTCCCATGAGCGGGCGGAAGAGCGCGTTCTGCAGCGTCGTGAACGCCACGAGGGTCCCGATCGTCATCCCGCCGCGCGTCGCGGGCAGGCCGGCGCCGAGGTAGATCGCCGCGGGGACGGCCGCGAAGACGACGCTCATCGTCGCCATCCGCCAGCGGCCGGCGAGGTCCGAACGCAGCTCGAGGTCGATGAGCCGCGTGGACGAGCTCGAGAACCGTTGCACGAGAGCGGGTCCGGCGCCCATGGTCCGGGCGAGCTGGATCCCGCCGACGGACAGGCCCTCCTCGATGACGACGTTGAGGTCGGCGAGCTCGCGCTGCCGCTTGGCGACGATCTCGCGCCGCATCCGGGCGACCCTGCGGGACAGCCAGACCGCGGGCGGCATGACGACGAGGGAGATGAGCGACAGCCGCCAGGAGAGCGCGGCCATGGCCACCGCGGTGGCGACGACGCTCGTGAGGTTCGAGGCGAGCGAGGTCGCCGTCGACGTCACGACGCTCTGCATGCCGCCGATGTCGTTGGTGATCCGCGACTGCACCTCGCCGGTGCGGGTCCGGGTGAAGAAGCCGACCGACTGGCGCTGGAGGTGGGCGAAGACGTCGACCCGCAGCCGGTGCATGACCCGCTGCCCGACGGTCGTGCTGATCCACGTCTGGACGACGCCGAGCACCGCCGTCGTCGCCGCGACCGCCACCATGCCGGCGACGAGCCAGACGAGCAGCCGCACGTCCTGCTGCGGCAGCGCGACGTCGATGACCTCGCGGAGCAGGAACGGCGAGGCGAGGCCGACGACGGACGACGCGACGATGACGGCGGTGACGACGGCGAGCGGGCCGCGGTGGTCGCGGAACAGGCCGGCGACGCGGCGCAGCGACACGGAGCGGGCGCGCTCGCGGTCGCGGGCCCGGTCGGCGGCCGACACAGGGGTGGAGGAGCGCACGGGCGTCTCCCTTCCGTCGAGTCCTGGTGCTGAGGTTACCTCACTATGAGGTCCCCAGCGATCCCGCTGCTAGATTTGTTCCCGTGGAGCGCGAGCGGGATGCCGACGACGGCCTCGCCGACCTCTTCTGGGCGGTGGCCCGGCGGCTGCGGCACGCGTCGACCGCGACGCTCGAGCCGCTCGGGGTGACGCCGGGCCACGGCCGGGCGCTCGCCGTCCTGCACCGGCACGGTCCGATGCGGCTGTCGGCCTTCGCCGAGCACCGGCGGATCGCGCCGCGGTCGGCGACCGAGGTCGCCGACGCCCTCGCCGAGCGGGGCCTGGCCGTCCGGGCGCCCGACCCGGCCGACCGGCGCGCGGTCCTGCTCTCGCTCACGGACGACGGCGAGGCGACCGCCCGTGCGGTCCACGAGGCCCGGCACCGCGAGGCCGCAGCCCTCTTCGGCACCCTGTCGGGCGAGGACCGCGAGGCCCTGGCCGCGATCCTCCGCCGCCTCGCGGACCCCGCGCCCACCTCCCCGTGATCATGCACGTGGCGTCCGTGATCATGCAGGAGGTGCCGCAGTCTCCGCCGCGACGTGCATGATCGGCGACGTGAGGTGCATGATCACGCGGGGGAGGGGCGCAGGTGGAGGGCGAGTCTCGGGCAGGCGGTGGCGGCGGCGCGGGCGTGGGGCTCGAGGGCGCGGGGGACGGGGCCGGGCTCGACGACGGGGTAGCCCCACTCGTCGAGGGTGATCCGCTCGGGGAGCAGCTCGGCGCACAGGCCGCGGGCGACGCAGG
>JBQGCR010000548.1:0-2403 GCA_052038585.1 Kineosporiaceae bacterium | reverse complement strand
CTGCGGCTCCGACCTGCACATGTACGAGGGCCGGACCGACTTCGAGCCCGGGCGGTGGTTCGGGCACGAGAACCTGGGCCAGGTCGTCGAGGTCGGCGAAGGTGGCCCGGGCGGCGGCGAGCTCGTCCGAGACCGGCTGCGCCGCGGCGGCACCCGCGACCAGCTCCAGCTCGGCCCGCACGAGCCGGGCGTGCGCCAGCTCGTGCGCGTTCGCGGTCTCGGTCGCGTAGTCCACGCACTGCTGCGCCCAGTCGGCCGCCTCGCGGAGGCGGTCGCCGGTGACGGCGGCGCGGTGGCACATCATGTAGCGCACGTTGTTGACGTGCATGGCGTCCCCGGCCTGCGCGTAGGCGGCCATGGCCTCTTCGTGGGCCCGCCAGGTGGCCGCGAGGTCGGGGCCCTGGGCGGCCGCCATCGCCAGGCCCTGCAGCGCCTGACCCCGCCGGCGGACGTCCCCGTGGTCGGCGGCGAGCGAGGCGGCCTCCCGCAGGGGGCCGACGGCCTCCTGCGCGCGACCCTGCTGCAGCGCAACGGTTCCGACGAGCCGGGCCACGGCCGCCCGACCGGCGGGGGTGGACGCGGGCCGCCGGGCGGCCCGGTCCGCCAGGACGGCCGCCGCGTCGAGGTGCCCGAAGATCAGCGCGTCGCCGACGACGTCCACGTCCTCGAGGGGCACGGCGTCGACGAGCACCGGCTCGTCGACCAGCGCGGCGACGGCGGCGCCCGTCGCGGCGTCCGGACCGAGTTGCTCGCACAGCACCCCGGCGGCCCGTGCGAGGCCGGCGGCGCGGGTCGGCGCGGTCCCGGCCAGGCGCCGCAGGACCCACGGGACCGCCTGGGCCAGCGAGCGCCAGGCCTGGTGCAGCGTCGGCCCGTCCTCGCGGACCGCCCGGGCGGCGAGCCGGGTCGCGTCTTCCTCGACCCGTCGGCACCAGGCGTCGCGCACGGCCTCGACGTCGTCCGTCAGGGCCGTCGCGAGCACGTGCTCGCGGACCGTCCGGAGCACCCCGACGACGGCGACGCCGGCGCGGTCGCGCCCGCTCCAGGCCAGCGAGTCGTCCACGAGCGCCAGCACGTGCGGGAGCGCCCCCGCGCCGAGGACGCCGTCCACGTGGGCGAGCGCCGGCGGCGCCGGCAGGGCGCACAGCGCCACGAGGACCCGCCGGGCCGGGTCGTCGAGCACCCCGACGGCCCGGTCGAGGGCGTGGGCGAGGGTGCGGTGCCGGTCGCCTCGCGGACCCGGCCGCCCGAGCGCGCCGACCCCCTGCGCGAGAAGCGCTTCGAGCTCGGCCACCGGGACGGTCGAGCACCGGGCGGCCGCGAGCTCGACCGCGAGCGGCAGGCCGTCGAGCCGGGCGCAGACCCGCTCGACGACCGCGGGGTCCAGGTCGTCCTCGCGGGCCCCTGCGGCCAGCGCCCGCCGCCGGAACAGCTCCACGGCCGCGCGGACGCGCGCGGGCTCCCCGGTGAGCGGGGCGACCGGCAGGACGACCTCCTCGGGCGCGCCGAGCGGGCTGCGGGACGTGCACAGGACGACGAGACGGGTCGTCCGGCGCAGGAGGTCGCGGGCCAGCCGGAGGCACTCCGCCCGCCTGGCGTCGCAGTCGTCGAGCAGCACGAGCTGCTCCCCGGCGTCGAGCGCGAGGGCGAGCACGCCGACGGCGTCGTCCCCGTCCACGGGCACGCCGAGCGCGGCGGCGAGCGCCGACGGCAGGTCGGGACCGGCGCCGTCGACGTCGAGCACGCCGCCTCGCCGCCCCGCCGCCGCCTCGAACGCCACCCGCGACTTGCCGCAGCCCACGGCGCCGGTCACGGTGACGAGACGGTGCCTCGCGAGCGCCGCCCGCAGCGCGTCGCGCTCCGCCTCACGGCCCACGAGGTCGCCCGCCGGGGCGGGGACCAGCCGGAGGGCGCCGGGCCCCGGCGCCGGCCGGTACCCCCCGGCGGCGCGCAGGTCGGCCCGGGTCCCGGCGCCGAGCTTGCGCCGCAGCGCGGCGACGTGGCTCTCGACCGTCCGCAGCGAGACGACGAGCTCGGCGGCGATCTCCGGGTTCGTCAGGCGCCGCCCGACGGCGTCGAGCACCTCACGCTCACGCGGGGTCAGTGCAGAAGTCGGTGGCTGCGCCTCCACGCCTCCACGCTAGGGCTGCGGGATCTCCGTGCACAGCACGGATGCGGCACGGACGCGCCCGGGCCTAGTGTCCGTGGCACGAAGGAGGCGCAGATGACCGGGGAGAGCTCGTGCGGCCACGCACTGGTGGAGGGGATGGCCGCGAAGGACCACGCACGCCTGCGGCGGCTGCTCGCGCCGGACGTCGACTTCCGCGCCATGACGCCGCGCCGCTTCTGGGAGGGGACGACGCCGGACGACGTGTGCGCGGCGTTCGCGCAGTGGTTCGACGA
>JBQGCR010000547.1:0-7320 GCA_052038585.1 Kineosporiaceae bacterium | reverse complement strand
CCGGCGGCCCCCGCGCCGGCTCCGGCGCCGAGCAGCGCGCGCCGGGACAGCCGCGGCAGGCCGCGCATCACCGCACCGCCGGGGTGAGCCGGGACAGCGCGTCGGCGAGGGCGACGGCGGCGTCGGACAGCGCCTTGACCTCCTGCGGCGTCAGGTCCGTCCACGGGACGAAGCCGTCGCCGTCCCGCTGCGCGTCGAGCAGGGCCTGGAGCCGGGCGAACCGCTGCCCGACCTGCGCGTCGAGGGCCGCGTCGCGCTCGCGCAGGAGCGGGCGCAGCGCCTCCCAGGCGACGCGGGCGCCGTCGGCGTTGGCCTGGCAGTCCCACAGGTCGGTGCGGCTCCAGACCTCCTCCTCGCCGGTGACCTTGCGGGTCGCGACCTCGTCGAGCAGCCCCCGGGCCGCGGCGCCGACCTGGTCGGCGGTGAACCTCATCGCGAGGGTGCGCCGGTGGAGGGTCACGGTGTCGGCGACGAGCAGCCGGGCGACCTCCGCCCGCCGCGCAGCGCCGAGCGGCGCGTACCCCGAGGCCGGCGGCCAGAGGTCCTTCTCCAGGGCGTGCCAGCCGGTCCACCCCTGGCCGGGCCCGAGGTCGGCCTCCCGGGCGTCCATCCGCGGGTCGAGGTCGCCGAAGCCCTCGGCGACGGTCTCGATCCGCTCCCAGTGGACGCGCGCGGCCGGGTACAGCCGGCGGGCCTCGGCGTCGTCCCCGGCCGTCACGGCCGCGGCGAAGGCGCCGGTCGCCGTGACGAGCCGCCCGGCCTCGGCCCGGACGTGGCCGGCGTACCGGGTGCCCGCCCGCCCGGCGAGCGCGGCGTCGTCCCCGCCGGCGGCCGCGGGGGGCTCGCCGGAGCCGCTCACGGCGAACGGGGCCCGGACGACGCCGCCGGTCGTGGCGGAGGTGCAGGCCGTCCAGTACGTGCCGGGCGCCGCGGTGAGCACGAGGTCGCGGGTCAGGCCGGGGCCGAGGTCCTCGACCTCGCCGACGACCCGGAGCCGGTCCTCGGCGAGGAGGGCGAACCCGGTGGCCTCCTCGCCGTCGTTGCGCACCGAGAACGAGAGGGTGCCCGAGGGCGCCGTCGTCGCCGAGACCTCGCACCCGTCGCCGGTCGAGACGACGGTGACCGTGCCGGGCGGCACGTCGCCCGACGGCCGGGCCGGGGCGGCCTGCGAGCACGCGGCGAGGCCGACGGTCGCTGCGCCGGCGAGGGCGAGGGCGGTGGTGCGCTTCACGCTCGGGCTCCGGTGGTGACGTGGTCGGGTGACCGTGGCCTTCGGCTGCGGACACGGTCGCAGCACGCCTCCCTCTCAGGGTCGGGACGTTCCGCCCTGGCTGCACCGCTGTGCCGCCCGTCTCACCTGTCCGGCGGACGCCGGGCCGGGTCGGCTACCGTGCGCGCCATGGCGTCACGTGGCGAGGCCCTGCGGGCCCGGGTGCTCAGGGGTGTCGCGTGGGTGGGCTGGCGGGTGGCCCGGCTGCGCTTCGTCGGGGAGCCGCCGCCGTCGTCGTCCGGGATCATCGTCGCGGCCCCGCACACGTCGAACTGGGACTACCTGCTCCTGCTGCTCGTCAACTGGCGCACGGGGATCCGGCCGAGGTTCCTCGTGAAGAAGGAGGCTTTCGTCGGCCCGCTCGGCTGGCTCATGCGCCGCACCGGCGGCATCCCCGTGGACCGGGACAACCCGGCGGGGCTGGTCCGCCGGCTCGCCGAGGAGTCGACGTCCGGCGAGCCGTTCCTCCTCGTCGTCGCCGCCGAGGGCACGCGGGCCAAGGGCGAGTACTGGAAGTCCGGCTTCCACCGCCTCGCCGTCTCGGCGGGCCTGCCGATCACCATCGCCTTCATCGACGGCCCGACCCGCACCTGCGGCTTCGGCCCGACGTTCACCCCCACCGGTGACGTGCGGGCGGACATGGACACGATCCGAGCCTTCCTCGCCGACAAGCACGGCCTCAAGCCCGCGAACCGCACCGAGCCGCGCCTGCGGGAGGAGCTCCACCCCCCGACCCCCGAGTGATCATGCAGCTGTGGTCGGAGATCAAGCACTCGGCCTTCGTGATGATGTGCGCTCGAGCCGCCGCGCGACGTCAGGACCCATTGTCCGGGAGCATCAGCCAGGCACGACGCACAGTGTCGAGCGCGTGCGCGGCCGTGATGCCGAGTCGGGTCTGGTGCGACAGCGCGCGCCGCCACGTGGCCTCGTCGAGCGGTTCGTCGAAGGCGGGGGCGGTCGGTGGCCTGCCGGTCGGTCCCTTGCGGACGAAGACGGCCCGCGCGGCGTCGTCGATCAGACCGCGGCGCGCCAGGGCCCACAGGTCGTAGAGGTCGCGTGCAGCCCGACGGTCGAGCCAGGCGCTGAGCTTCGCCGCGGCGAAGCCTGCGGACGTGAGCGTCCGCAACCGCGCTGGCGGGGCGTCGCTGAACCGTTGCCCCAGGTCGACGATCTCGGTCGGCCAGTCGCAGCCGACGGTGCTGACGAGCTGGACCTGGATCGTGACGGGTCCGTCCACGGCCAGGATCGCAGGCTGGGAGCCCCTGGTCGCCGTGAGCGCCGGCTTCCAGCTCGGCCGGCCGTGGCTGCGGGCCAGGCCACGCCGGACGGCGGCCTCGAGGAGCTCGGCGACATGACTGCGGGGAGCGAGGGCAATCAGGTCGATGTCCTCGCTCAGGCGAGCGTCCGTCAGATACGTGCGCGACAGGGCGGTGCCGCCGTAGAAGACGACGTCGTCCGTGGTGAGGCCGGCAGAGACGGCCGCGAGCACGTGCGAGATCAGGTGGTCGCGCCTGACCTGCCCGAGGTCGACACCGAACTGCTGCGCGACGGCCTCCCACTCCTCACGGTCCGGCGCGATCACCCTGTCACCGCCACGCGGCGCAGCGTCGCGAGCATCCGCTGCCGTGCCGCGATCGCGGCGAGGACCTCGCGGTCGCAGCGAGGCGTGAGGGCGCGGATGGCCTCTTGAGCGTCGGGATCCTCGCCGCGTGGGTCGCCGTGCGCGAGGTCGAGCACCGTCTGTTCCGGCGTCGTGGCCAGAGCGGAACCCAGGTCCGTGCCGATGAGGACCGCGTCCAGCGCGGTGACGTCGCGGGTGGCGAAGTGAACGGACGCGTCCCGGTCGGCCAGACGGAGCGGGCGTCGTCGTCCCGGCACGGCGACGGTGCCCCGCCCGACCGCGCGTGGCAGCGCGAGGTGTACCCGTGCTGCCGTCGCGCCGCTCAGCACGGGCACGCGGTCGCCGTACAGAGCCGTGGCGACGGCTGCCGTCGCCGCCTCGAGACCAGGCCTCCACAGGGTCGGCTCGGCGTCGAGCGGTACGGCGCAGTAGATGCCGTGGGCGAGCCGGTGGAGCAGACCTGCTCGTTCGAGCTGACGGACCTCCTGCCGCGGATGCGCGAAGAGATGAGCCAGGTCGCCGACCCGGAGCGTCCGCATCGGCGCCCGGGCGACGAGACGCACCGCCGCAGCCCTAGCGGTCATGACGCGAATCGTAGGTCTGGAGGCCTACTTTCTGCACCTCAACGCCTCGCCTAACGGCCCGACCCCCGGCGGATCACCTCGCGCAGGATCGTGCGGGTCTCCATCGCGGTGATGCCGGGCAGCGCGCGGATCGCGTTGACGGTCGCCGAGAGGGCCTGGGGGTCGGCGGACCGCACGCGGATCTCGTAGTCGATCGGCCCGGCGAGGTCGAGCACCTCGACGACGTCGGGCAGCGCGGCCATCGCCGCCTCGCCGACGAGGGCGTCGAAGTCCATCGACGTGCGGACGTGGACGACGGCGGAGACGCCCGCCGACTCCAGCGCCGGGTCGAGCACCGCGGTGTACCCGCGGATCAGCCCGGCCGCCTCGAGCCGGCGCATCCGCTGGGCCACGGCGTTCGCCGACAGGCTCACCTCGGCGGCGATCTCGCGGTAGGAGGCGCGTGCGTCCCTCACGAGGAGACGGAGGATCCGCTCGTCTGTCGTGTCGAGACTGCGTTTTCTCACGCCGGGCGCCGTCACGGTTTGCATTGTCCCTGCCTGGATCCGTTCCATCGTTGTCATGTCCCCGACGACCTCGCCCTCGCTCCGCACGCCCGCACGCCCCTCACGCCGCCCGTCGACGATCGTCCGGGCGTACGTGCGACGCGGCGGCGAGCGGGCGACGCGCACGGTCGCCGTCGTCGTCCTGCTCGCGGTCACCCTCGTCTGGGGCGCGTCGTTCTACCTCATCAAGGACGCCGTCAGCCGCGTCCCCGTGGCCGACTACCTCGCCCTCCGCTTCGGCATCGCGGCCCTCGCGCTGTACCTCGTCGCCCCGCGCTCGGTGCTGCGGCTCAGCCCGACGGCCCGGGCTCACGGCGTCGCGCTCGGCGTGCTCTACGCCACGGGCCAGCTCCTCCAGACGTGGGGCCTGCAGCACACGTCGGCGTCCGTGTCGGGGTTCGTCACGGGCATGTACGTCGTCCTCACCCCGATCCTCGGCGCGCTCCTGCTGCGCCACCGGGTCGGCTCGTCGGTCTGGGCCGCGGCCGTCGTCGCGACCCTGGGCCTCGGCGTGCTCACGCTCAACGGGTTCTCGATCGGCGTCGGCGAGGCGGTCACCCTCGTCTCGGCCGCCTTCTACGCGTTGCACATCCTCGGGCTCGGCGCGTGGGCGAACGGCCGCGACGTCATGGGCCTGGCCGTCGTCCAGATGGCCACGGTCGCCGTCGTCTGCGGCGCCTTCGCCGCGCCGGGCGGCTTCCAGGTGCCGACCCGCACGGGCGACTGGGTGGCCCTCGCCGTCGTCTCCCTGCTCGCCGGCGCCTTCGCGCTCGTCGCCCAGACCTGGGCGCAGGCTCACCTGCCGGCCGCCCGGGCCGCGGTGATCATGACGATGGAGCCGGTCTTCGCGGGGGCCTTCGCCGTCGGCGTCGGGGGCGAGCTGCTCACGTGGCGTCTGCTCATCGGCGGCGCGATCGTCCTGCTCGCGATGTTCCTCGCCGAGTTCGGACCGCGCGAGCACGCGGACGACGTCGACGTCTGCGAGGAGGTCACCCTGCGGGGTGCACGTCCGTGACGACGACGTCGACCGAGCACGACGCCGCCCCCGGCCGGTCCGCGCCGAGCACCTCGTCGAGCACCCGGCTCGCGACCGCCCGGGCCGCCTCGCCCGCGACGAGGGCGTCGGTGCCGTAGAGCACGCCGACCCGCGCCTCGAGCCGGACGAGCACGTCGCCGGCCAGCTCGACGCGCACCGAGGACGGCCGCACGCCGGGCACGGTCTCGAGCTCGCGCCGGACGAGCCGCCGGACGACCAGGTCGGCGACGTGCAGGCCCTGACCGCCGTCGGGGTAGGTGCCCGCGACCGGACGCGAGCGGCGGGCCGCCGACCGCGCCGCGGCGAGCACGCGGTCGCCGACGAGCGACCACCCGGGGTCGTCCTGGTCGCGCAGCTGCGCGGCCGCCCGGGCCAGGAGCTCGGACGGCTCACCCGCCGCCCGGTCGTCTACCGCCACGGTGCCATCCTCTCCTCGAGCGCGCGCCGGGCCCGGAAGAGCTGGCCCCGCACGGTGTCCGGCGTCGTCGAGAGCACCCGGGCCACCTCGGGCTGGGACAGACCCTCGACCTCCACGAGCAGCCAGCATGCCCGCTGCCGCCAGGGCAGCGAGGCGAGGGCGATCTCGAGGTCCGCGAGGAACGCGCTGCCCTCGGCCCGCACGGCCGGCCGGTCGGCCGCCGGGGCGGCCGGCTCGGGCAGCGCGTCGTCGTCGTAGGGCACGGGACGGCGACGGCGGAACCGGTCGGCCGTCTTGTGCGAGGCGATGGAGAACAGCCACGTGCGCACCGCGGACCGGCCGTCGAAGCGGTCGAGCCCCTGCCAGGCGGCGACGAAGGTGTCCTGGACGACGTCCTCGGCCTCCACCCGGTCGCCGAGCGTCCGGACGACGTAGCGGAAGACGGCGGGACCGTGCCGGTGGGCGAGCACCGCGAAGGCGTCCTCGTCGCCGTCCGCCGCCGCGGCGGCGAGGTCGGCGTCGTCGCGCTGCGCGAGCGCCTCCAGGGTCACGAGCTCCCAGTGCCCCGCGGGACACCCGAAACGAACATCCGGTGACTCGTCACGCGATGTGACGGGGGTCACGCCGAATGTTTCGTGCGGGTTCCGGGCATCACCGCGACAGACCAACATCACCGATCACGTCCACCCCGGCCGGACAGCCCGGCCGGGAGCGCTGAAGAAAGAGGCTCACACCATGGCTGACACCCAGACCGCCACCCCGTCGACCTCCTCCGCCGGCCGCACCGCCGGCGGGACGACGACGGTCGACCTCTCCCGCTCCGGCAACGACCTCGTCTCGTCGCAGGGCCGCACGACGATCGCCGACACCGTGGTGTCGAAGATCGCCGGCATCGCCGCCCGCGAGGTCGTCGGCGTCCACGCCCTCGGCGGCGGCGCCGCCCGCGCGGTCGGCGCGCTGCGCGAGCGCATCCCGGGCGGTCGCACGAACCACTCGCAGGGCGTCTCGGTCGAGGTCGGCGAGCGGCAGGCCGCCGTCGACATCGACCTCGTCGCCGACTACGGCGTCGCCATCGCCGACCTCGCCAGCGGCATCCGCCGCAACGTCATCGCGGCCGTCGAGCGGATGACGGGCCTCGAGGTCACCGAGGTCAACGTCACCGTCCACGACATCTTCCTCGAGGACGAGGCCGAGCAGGACGACGAGCCCAAGCAGGCGCGCGTCCAGTGAGCGAGCCCTCGGCCGTGACCGGCTCCGGCGCGACCACCCCGGCCTCCGGGCCGGTCGTCGAGCCGGTCCCCGAGGCCGTCGTCGACCCCGTCGTCGACCCGCTCTTCGGCGAGGCCCCGACACCGGCCGAGATCCCGGCGGCCGAGCCGGCCGACCGGGTCCGGGCCGCCGTGCTCGAGGTCCCGGGCGTCGCGGAGCTGCACGCCGGCGCGTTCGGCGAGGTGGGCACGTACCTGCCCGGCCGCCGCGTCGCCGGGGTCCGGCTGCGGGACGACGGCACCGAGGTCCACGTCGTCGTGACGATGGGCGCGGACGTCCGGTCCGTCGCCGGGGCCGTCCGCGAGGCCGTCACCCTCGTCGTCCCGGGCCCGGTCGACGTCACGGTCGAGGACGTCGTCCCGGCGTGACCGGCACCGCCCCGGACGGCGGCGCCGCCGACGGTCCCCGGGACCGGGAGCGGCTGCAGCAGTGGCGCGCCGCGCGGCGCGCCGTCGCCCGGCGGCACCACCCCGATGCCGGCGGCGACGCCGACACCGACGTGGCGGGGCTCGCCGCCGTGGACGCGGCCTTCGGTCAAGGCTCGGGCCGGGGGCCGCGTCCGACCACCGCCGCCGTG
>JBQGCR010000546.1:0-3498 GCA_052038585.1 Kineosporiaceae bacterium | reverse complement strand
CCGGCCCGGGGCGCGGCCGGTCGTCCGGGCGCTCACCGCGGTGCACGTCGCGCTCTTCCGGCGCACCGACGGACGGGCCCAGGCCCCGGCGCACCCGACGCTCCTGCTCACGGTGACCGGGCGCCGCACCGGCCGGCCGCGGACCGTCCCGCTCGTCTTCGCCGTGGACGGCCCCGACCTCGTCGTCGCGGCCGCCTACTCGGGCAGCGACGTCGACCCCGTCTGGTGGCTCAACCTGCGCGACACCCCGCAGGCCGAGGTGGAGCTGCGCGAGGACGGCCGGACCGTGCGGCGGGCCGTGCGCGCCGTCGTCGTCACCGACCCCGCCGAGCGGGAGCGGCTGTGGACCGCGCTCGTCGAGGTCTACCCGCCGTTCACCGGCTACGCGTCCCGCACGTCCCGCGTCATCCCCGTCGTCCGCCTGGTCCCGGCGGCGCGCCGGCCCGTACGGTGAGGCGGATGGACGACGACGAGGTGCGCGGACCGTTCCTCCACGGCACGCGGTTCACGTTCGCGCCGGGCGACGAGCTCGTCCCCGGCCGGGCGTCGAACTACCACGCCGGCCGGGTCATGAACCACGTCTACTTCACGACGCTCGAGCCGACTGCGGCGTGGGGCGCCCAGCTCGCCGTCGCCCTCGCCGGCGGCCAGGGCGACGGCCATGTCTACGAGGTCGAGCCGCTCGGCCCGTTCGAGGACGACCCGAACGTCACGGACAAGCGATTCCCCGGCAACCCGACCCGCTCCTACCGCACCCGCCACCCGCTGCGCGTGGTCCGCGAGGTCGAGGGCTGGACGCCCCACCCGCCGGAGGCCCTCGCGGCGATGCTCGACTCCCTCGCCCGGCTGCGGGAGCAGGGGCTCGACGTCATCGAGGACTGACCGGCAGTCAGACCGCGACGATGTCGACCAGGTCCTCCAGACCCCGCAGGTCGTCGGCGTTGCGGGTGTACAGCCGGGCGTCGTGCACCAGGGCAGTGGCCGCGATGAGCAGGTCCATGACACGTCGACGGGGCTGGCGACCACGGTCCACGGTCCGCGCCGCGAGGCGTCCGTAGGACTCGGCCACGGCGTCGTCCACCGGCAGCGGGTCGAACCGTCGCTGGAGTGCCGTCAGCCGGGCGAGCCGGAGCGTTCTCGCGTCGCTCGTGGCCGCCACGATCACGCCGTGGTGGAGCTCCGCCATGCTGACGACGCTGATGGCGAGCTCGCCCGGAAGCGGCTCGACCTGCGCAGCGATGAGGACGCTGGTGTCCAGGACGCCCCGACTCACCGCGGGAGCCAGGGGTCCACCGGTGAGTCGTCGACGCCGTCGCGGTCCGCGTCCCAGGCCTCGTCGACCGGGTGCCGGTACAGGTCCGCCACGTCGGACCACGAACGCCACGCGCGTGGGCCCACCGGTCCGAGGACGGCCGCCGGGCGGCCCGCCACGGTGATGGTCACGCGTTCACCAGCCTCGGCCCGCCGGACGAGGTCGCTGGCGTTCTGCCGCATCTCCCGCAGTCCCACCTCAGCCACTTGGCGCAGGCTAGCACTTGTGCTACTCCGGCGACGGATGCCCGGCATCTCCTTATCGTGGGTGCCGTGGAGGCCGAAGCACACCCGACCGCGATGGCCGCGACCCGCACGGCAGCGGTGGGCCTGCCCGTCGTCGTCGCCGTGGCGGTCACCTCGGTCGTCTGCGTGGCGCTCGCCCGACGGACCGGTGCCGACGCCTGGACGACGTCGCCGGGGGTCGTCAGCGGTGCTCTGGTGGCGGCCGGCGTCCTCCTCGCCGTCACCAGACGCCTGCACGCGTGGCCGCCGGTGGCCGCGGTCGTCGCCGGCCTCGCCGCCTGCGTCGCCGCTGTCCCGGGCTGGTCGGCGGCGGCGGTGCTCGCCGCCACGCGGGAGCCCGAGCACGTCCTGACCCATCTCCTCGCGGTGCTCGCGACCACGTCGCACCTGCCGCTCGTGGCGGGCTTCTCCGTCCTGCCGCTGCTCACCGTCCGGTACGTCGGCCGCGGCTCCTCACGGGCCGGGATCTGGCTCGTCGTCGCCCTGCTCGGCCTCACCGGCCTGGGGTTCGGCCTGTTCTTCGGTGACTTCGCCGCCCCCCTGCCGACCGGACCGCTCGTCGACTGGGCGCCAGGCGCGACGCTCGGCGCCGCGGTCCACGCCGTGTTCCTCGGCACCGTCCTTCTCGGGCCGGCCGCGGCCCTGCTCGCCGCCGGCCGGGACGGCGGCGTCGCGGCGCCCCGGCTGCGCGTCGTCGGCGCGAGCGCGCTCGCCGGTGCCGTGCTCGTCATGGTCTGCGGCGCGGTCGTCGGGGGCGACGGTGCCGGGGAGGACGCCGCCGTCGGCACCGCCGTCCTCCTCGCCGCCTTCGCCGCCGTCGTGACCGTGAGCGCCGGCGTCGCCGTCGCGCTCCGGCTCCCCGCGCCGGCACCCGACCCGACCGTGCCGGCGAACCAGGACGGAGACGTCGGGCAGACGCGGGAACCCGAGCCGCACGACGGACGGCTCGCCTCGCTCACCGCCCGGGAGACCGAGATCGCCGGGCTCCTCGCCGAGGGCCTGTCCAACGCGGGGATCGCGGCCCGGCTCACCCTCTCCCCGCGGACGGTCGACGCCCACCTGCGCTCGGTGTTCGCCAAGCTCGACCTGCCCGACGACCCGATGGAGAACCGGCGCGTCCACGCCGCCCGTGCGGTGGCGGCGGCCCGGGCCGGGCGCGGCACCACCGGTTAGGCGGTTTCGCCGATGCCGGGCGGACGGGCGGCGTCCTAGCGTCGCGGAGGTCGTCGTCTCCGTCGCAGGGAGTGCCCCGTGCCCCGTCCGCTGCTCGTGCTCACCCTCGTCTGGGTCCCGTTCCTGTCGATCTTCGGCTTCGCCGCCCTCGGGGACTCGAGCTACCCGCACCTCGCGTTCCACGTCGTCGCCGTGGCGTGCCTCGTGGCGGCGCTCGTCGTCCTCGTGCGCCTGCGGCGGACGTCGGGGCCGCTGGCTCGCGGGGTCGCGCTCGTCGTCACCGCGACCGTGGCGGTCGCGGTGCTCGGCCACGTCGCCGAGCTCGCCACGGCCCTCGACCGGTTCGCGGCCGACGGCTTCCGCAACCGGGACACGAGCGACCTGTGGGAGCACGGGCCGCACCAGCGGGCGGCGGACGTCACGGTGCCGGCCATGATGGCGAGCATGGTCGGCACGGTCGTCCTCGCCGTCGCCGCGCGGTCCGGACGTCGGCGCAGCACGCAGGCCGCCTGACCGACCGCCCGCCGTCCGGCCGGACACTTCGCGAGCCGTCACGGGTCATCAGGGGGGACGCGCCGGGCATCCGCCCGGCAGCCGCCGTCGACCCGGAGGAGCGGTCATGCCGAGGTATCTCATCTCGTTCGACGAGGGCTCGATGGACCACATCCCCGCCGGCGACTGGCCCGGGGGGGCCGGCGCCACCCCCCCGGGGGTGGGCCCCGCCCCCGCCCCCCGGGGGGGGGGGGTAGGCGGCGGGGGGGCCCGGCC
>JBQGCR010000545.1:0-4893 GCA_052038585.1 Kineosporiaceae bacterium | reverse complement strand
CGGCCTGGCCTGGGCCGGGCTCCCCGCGCGGTTCGCCGTGCCGCGGGTCACCGCCGGGCCGCCGCCCGCCGCGGAGACCGGCGCGATGCTCCTGACCTCCGTCGCCATCCCGCCGGTCGCGGTCGCCCAGCGCCTGCGCGGCGCGTGGCGGCACCGGGCGCAGGAGCCGTGGCGCGGCGTCGCCGCCGTCCTCTTCGACCGGGACGGCACGCTCGTCGTCGACGTGCCGTACAACGGCGACCCCGCCCTCGTGCAGCCCGTGGACGACGCCGCCAAGGCCGTGCAGCGGCTGCGGGAGAACGGGATCGCGGTCGGCGTCGTGACGAACCAGAGCGCGATCGGGCGCGGGCTCATCACCGCCGACGACGAGCGCGCCTGCGCCGCCCGGGTCGCCCAGCTCGTCGGGCCCTTCGACACGTGGCAGGTCTGCCCGCACACCGCGAAGGACGGCTGCGGCTGCCGCAAGCCCGCGCCCGGGCTCGTGCTGCGGGCCGCCGCGGAGCTCGGCGTGCACCCCGGGCAGGTCGTCGTCGTCGGGGACATCGGCGCCGACGTCGGTGCCGCGCGCGCCGCCGGGGCCCGCGCGGTGCTCGTCCCAACGCCCGCGACCCGCGCCGACGAGGTCGCCGACGCCCCCGTCGTCGCCGCCACGCTGTCCGAGGCGGTCGACCTCGTCCTCGGGGGTGGCGTGTGACGCCGCTCGCCCCGGGAAGCCGGGTCCTCGTCTGCCGCACCGACTCCGACGGCGACGTGCTGCTCGCCGGGCCGGCGGTCGCCGCCGTCGCCGCGGCCGGCCACGAGGTGCACGTCCTCACCTCCTCCCAGGGAGCCGCCGCGGCCCGGCTCCTGCCCGGGGTCGCGAGCGTGCTCGTCACGCACGCCCCGTGGAGCGGGTACCGGGCGGCGGGGGTCGAGCCGGGCCACCTGTCCGCGCTCGTCCACGAGGTCCGCGACCTCGCCGTCGACGCCGCGGTGGTCCTCTGCTCGTTCCACCAGAGCCCGCTGCCGCTCGCGCTGCTCCTCAAGACCGCCGGCGTGCCGTTCGTCGCCGCGCCGTCCACCGACTACCCGGGCAGCCTGCTCGACCTGCGCCTGCCCGGCGTCGCCGACGACGACCCTCGGCACGAGGTCGAACGGGGCGTCGACACCGTCGTCGCCGCCGGCGTGGCGGTGCGCCCGGCGCGGCCACGTCTCGCCGTCGTCGCCGAGCCCGCGCCGACGTCGTTGCCGCGCGGCCCGTTCGTCGTCGTGCACCCCGGCGCCAGCGTCCCGGCACGGGCACCGCGGCCGGACGACGCCGCCGCCCACGTGCGCGCGCTCGTCGACGTCGGCCGCACCGTCGTCGTCACCGGCGCGCCCGGTGAGCGCGAGCTCACCGCCGCCGTCGCCGCCGACCTCGCGCTCGACCTCGGCGGCCGGACCACGCTCGGCGGGCTCGCCGCCGTCCTCGCCGCCGCCGACGCCGTCGTCGTCGGCAACACCGGCCCGGCGCACCTCGCCGCCGCCGTCGGCACGCCGGTCGTCTCGCTCTTCTCCCCCGTCGTCCCGCAGCGCTGGTGGGCGCCGTGGGGCGTCCCGGTCGTGCTCCTCGGCGACCAGTCCGCCGGGTGCGCCGGCACACGGGCCCGCGAGTGCCCGGTCGCCGGCCACCCCTGCCTGTCCACGATCGCGCCCGCCGACGTCGTCGCCGCGGTCGACCGGCTCGCGCCCCCGACGGGCGCCCGGGCCGACACCCCGCTGGAGGTCGCATGAGGATCCTCGCCTGGCACGTCCACGGCTCGTGGATGACGTCGTTCGTCTCCGGCCGGCACGACTACCTCGTGCCGGTCGTCCCCGACCGCGGCCCGGACGGCCGCGGCCGGGCCCGGACCTTCCCGTGGCCGGACTCCGTCGTCGAGGTGACGCCGGAGGCGCTGCGCGACACCGCGTTCGACGTCGTCCTGCTCCAGCGCCCGGAGGACCTGCGGCTGTGCGAGGAGTGGACCGGTCGCCGGCCCGGGGTCGACGTGCCGGCCGTCTACGTCGAGCACAACACCCCGCGCGGGGACGTCGCCGGCTGGCGGCACCCGCTCGCGGACACCAAGGACGTGCAGCTCGTCCACGTCACCGCCTTCAACGCGGCGATGTGGGACAACGGGATCGCCCCGACGACGGTCGTCGAGCACGGCATCCCGGACCCCGGGTACCGCTGGACCGGCGAGGACCCGAGCCTGGCCGTCTGCGTCAACGAGCCGGTCCGGCGCTGGCGCGTCGCCGGGACCGACCTCGCCGCCCGCGTCGGCGCGGCCGCCCCGCTGCACGTCTACGGCATGGGCCTGGACGGCCTGCCCGACGCGCTGCGGGCGGCCGGCCTCGACCCCGGCGTCGTGGCGGGCCTGCACGAGGACCTGCCGCAGGCCCAGCTCCACGCGACGCTCGGCCGGCACCGCGCGTACCTGCACCCCTACCGCTGGACCAGCCTCGGGCTGGCCCTGCTCGAGGCGATGACGCTCGGCCTGCCGCCGCTCGTCCTCGCCGCGACCGCCGCGCCCGCGGCGGTCCCTCCCGGCACCGGGGTGGTGAGCGCGGACGTCCAACAGCTGGCGGCGGCCGCCTCCCGGCTGCTCGCCCGGCCGGAGGAGGCCCGCGACCTGGGCCTGGCCGCGCGCGAGCACGCGCTCACCCACTTCGGTCTGGATCGCTTCCTCGGCGACTGGGACTCGCTCCTGCGGACCGTAGCCCACGGAGAGGTCACGTCATGAGGATCGCCATGGTGTCCGAGCACGCCAGCCCGCTGGCCGTGCTCGGCGGACAGGACGCGGGCGGGCAGAACGTCCACGTCGCCGCGCTCGCCGCGGCGCTGGCCGACCGCGGCCACACCGTCGAGGTGTTCACCCGCCGCGACGAGGAGAGCCTGCCGGACGTCGTCCGGCTGCAGCGCCACGACCACGCGGCGTTCGACGTCGTCCACGTGCCCGCCGGCCCGGCGCGGCACCTGCCGAAGGACGACCTCGACCCGTACATGGACGAGTTCGGCACCTGGCTCGCCGCCCGCTGGGCCGACGAGCGGCTGCGGCCCGAGCTCGTCCACGCGCACTTCTGGATGTCCGGCCGGGCCGCCCTCGTGGCGCGCGAGCTGTCCGGCGTCCCGGTCGTCCAGACCTTCCACGCGCTCGGCACCGTCAAGCGCCGCCACCAGGGCAGCGCCGACACGAGCCCGCCGCAGCGGCTCGAGGTCGAGCGCCACCTCGCGCTGAACGCCGACGCCGTCGTCGCGACGTGCTCGGACGAGATCGCCGAGCTGCTCGCCCTCGACGCGCCGGCGACGCGCCTGCACGTCGTGCCCTGCGGCGTCGACCTGTCCGCCTTCGGCCCGGCCGGCCCGACCGCCCCGCGCACGGCCCGGCCGCGGATCGTCGCGGCGAGCCGGCTCGTCCCCCGCAAGGGGCTCGACACGCTCGTCGAGGCGCTCGCGCAGGTGCCGGAGGCCGAGCTGCTCGTCGCCGGCGGCCCCGAGTGGGTCGACCTCGCCGACGACCCCGAGGCGCAGCGGCTCCAGGAGGTCGCCGCCGCGCACGGCGTCGCCGACCGGATGCTCATGCTCGGCCGGCTCGACCGGGCGGAGATGGCCTCGGTCTTCCGCTCCGCCGACGTCGTCGCGAGCGTGCCCTGGTACGAGCCGTTCGGCATCGTGCCGCTCGAGGCGATGGCGTGCGCCACGCCCGTCGTCGTCAGCGCGGTCGGCGGGATGCTCGACACCGTCGCCGACGGCGTGAGCGGCCTGCACGTGCCACCGCGCGACCCCGCGGCGCTCGCCTCCGCGCTCTGCCGCGTCCTCGCCGCCCCCGGGCTGCGCGCGCGGCTCGGCGAGGGCGCGCGGCTGCGGGCGGGCCGCTACTCGTGGAGCCGGGTCGCGGCCGACACCGAGGCCGTCTACGAGTGGGTCGTCTCGCCGGCGACCGCCTCCCGGCCGCCGGTGGGCGGCTCGATCGACCTGCGGGACACCGTCGTCCGCCCGGCCGGACCCGTCCCCGACCAGACCGGAGGCCTCCTGTGAGCACCCCCTCCCGGGGCAAGGCCCCGTTCGGCACCCTGAGCGCGCACCTGCGCCCGCTCCACGCCGCCCTCGACGAGCTGCTCCGCCACGAGGACCGCCTCGAGCGCTGGGGCGCCCACCTCGCCGCGACGTTCGACGCCGGCGGCCGGCTCCTCGTCGCCGGCAACGGCGGCAGCGCGGCCGAGGCCCAGCACCTCACCGCCGAGCTCGTCGGCCGCTTCGAGGGCGAGCGGCGGGCGCTGCCGGCCCTCGCGCTGCACGCCGAGACGTCGTCGACGTCCGCGATCGGCAACGACTACGGCTTCGCCCACACCTTCGCCCGCCAGGTGGAGGCGCACGGCCGGCCCGGCGACGTCGTCCTCCTCCTCACGACGAGCGGGCGCTCGGAGAACCTGCTGCGGGCCGCCGAGCGGGGCCGCAGCCTCGGGCTCGAGGTGTGGGCCCTCACCGGGCCGGCGCCGAACCCGCTGTCGCAGAGCGCGTGCGAGGTCGTCGACATCGGCGTCGACTCCACCTCCGCGATCCAGGAGGCGCACCTCGTCGCCGTCCACGCCCTGTGCGCGGCCGTCGAGCGCTACCTGGCCCCGCTCGTCGTCGACGTCCGCGAGCCCGAGCGGCTGGTCCGGTGAGCGGCCCGACCCGCGTCCTCGTCGTCGGCGACCTGCTCCTCGACGCGGACGTCCACGGCTCGGTGTCCCGCGTGTGCCCCGACGCGCCGGCCCCGGTGCTCGACGTCGAGCGCCGGGACGAGCGGCCCGGCGGGGCGGGCCTCGCGGCCCGGCTGCTCGCCCGCGACGGCGTCGCGGTCACCCTCGCGACCGCCCTGGCGGACGACGACGCCGCAGCCCGGCTGCGCG
>JBQGCR010000544.1:0-3796 GCA_052038585.1 Kineosporiaceae bacterium | reverse complement strand
CGGTCACGTCGCCGGGGCGACCGACGGCCGGCTCGTCGACCGGACCATCGCCTACGTCACCGCCGACCGGCTCGTCCGCACGCCGCTGGCCACCGCGTACGCCGTCGAGGACTCCTTCGGCTTCTCGCTCAAGGGGCTGCGGACCTACCTGCGCGACCGGGGCGTCGGCCGGCTGACGATCAAGAAGCGCGGGACGGCTGTCGAGCCGGAGAACCTGCGCCGCCAGCTGCGCCTCGCCGGCGACGGCGAGGCGACGGTGGTGCTGACCCGGCTGGCGGGCCGGCAGAGCGTCGTCGTCGTCAGGCCCGTCCGCTGACCGCGTCGCACCACAGCCGGGCGTAGCGCGGGCCGTCGACGGCGAGCGCGACGTCGACGACGGCCGGCGCGAGCCCGTGCGGGTCGTGCTCGAGGTCGTGGGCGCCGGGCCGGGTGTCGACGACGGTGCGCCCGCGGGTCCACGTCCCGGCGAGCTCGACGCGGGTCGGGAAGGCCCGCGTCGTCAGGCCCCCGGGGTCGACGACGGCGCACACGGCCCCCGCGTCGCCGACCGTCGCGTCGTCCTCGCCGAACCGGTCGCACTGGAAGCCCACGAGCGCCGCGGCGAGGTCCCCGGCGGCGGTGCCGCGCAGGGCGTCGGCCTCGGCGCGGCTCACCCGGACGTCGTAGAAGACGTCGAGGCCGTACATCGTCACGGCGATCCCGAGCTCGGACGCCGCGTCGAGGACGACGGCCGCCGCCTCGGGGTCGTGCCACACGTTGAACTCGGCCGCGGCCGTGGCGTTCCCGACCGCCGCGGCCCCGCCCATGAGGACGATCCGCGCGATGCCCGGCGCGACCTCGGGGTGCATCCGCAGCAGCAGCGCGACGTTCGTCAGCGGCGCCAGCGGCACGAGGGTGACCGGCTCCCCCGCCGCCGCGGCGTCCGCGAGGACGTCGCGGAGCAGGACGACGGCGTGCCGGGGGTCCGCGCGGCGGTCCGGCGCGGGCAGCCCGAGGTCACCCATGCCGTCCTCGCCGTGGACGTGCCGCGCCGGCCGGGCCGGCTCGAGCAGCGGCCGCGTCGCGCCCCGGGCCACGGGGACGTCGTCCCGCCCCGCCGCGGCCAGCACGACGAGGGTGTTGGTGACGACCTGGTCGACGTCGGCGTTGCCCGCGACGCACGTCACCGCCCGCAGGTCCAGCCCCGGGTGCAGCGCGGCGAGCAGGAGCGCGCAGGCGTCGTCCACCCCCGTGTCGACGTCGAGGACGACGGGCACCCGCGCAGCCGGACTCACGCCCGCACCCTACGACCCCCCGTCACCGGGGACGGGGAGGGGGCGGGCGCCGGGGTGGGGCGGCGGCGGGTCAGGGCGACGGCGGCGACGCCCGCGAGGAGCACCGCGCCGCCGGCCGCCTCCCAAGGGCCGGGCACCTCGCCCTGGACGAGCCAGGCGGTGAGCATCCCGACGACCGGCACGAGGAGCGTGAAGGGCACGACCTTCGCCGCGGCGTGCCGGGCGAGCAGGGAGTTCCAGATGCCGTAGCCGACGAGCGAGGCGAGCACCGCGGTGTAGAGCGTCGAGAGCACGGTGGCGAGGGAGATCGAGGTCAGCGCCGCGCCGACCTCGGCCGGTCCGTCGAGGACCAGGGAGAGGGCGAGCAGCGGGACGGGGACGACGAGCGCCGACCACACCGTGAGCGACAGCCCGCTGCCGATCGCCGCCCGCCGCGAGGCGACGTTGCCGGCCGCCCACGACGTCGCGGCGGCGAGGGTGAGCAGCAGCCCGACGAGCGGGGTCGCGGCCGACCGTCCGACGGCGACGAGCGCGAGACCGCCCACCCCGAGCGCCGTCCCGGCGAGCTGGCGCCCGGTCGGCCTCTCCCGCAGGCCGACCCAGGCGAACAGCACCGTGAGCATGACCTGCGCCTGCAGCACGAGGCTCGCCAGGCCCGGCGGCATCCCGGCGGCGATCGCGGAGTAGAGCAGCCCGAACTGCCCGACGGACAGGAGCAGCCCGACCGCGACCAGGGCCCGCCACGCCACGGCGCCGTCCGGCGCCCGGGGCGCGGGCACGAGGAACACCGCCGGCACGAGGACGACGACGAACCGCACCGCCGCGAAGAGCAGCGGCGGCATGCCGTCGAGCCCCGCGTCGATGACGACGAAGTTGACGCCCCAGATGACGACGACGAGCAGGGCGGCCAGGGTGTGGCGGATGGGCATGCGTCGACGCTCGCACGCGCGACCATGAATGACCAGTGAACGTTCCTGGCCGAGAAACGGTAGCGTTCCTGCATGGTCGGAGTCCGGACGTGATCGATCTCGTGGGGCTGCGGGCCCTGCTGGCCGTCGAGGCCGGCGGCAGCGTCGCCTCGGCCGCGCAGACCACGGGCTACACGCCGTCCGCGGTGTCCCAGCAGGTCAAGCGGCTCGAGCGCGATCTCGGGGTGGCCCTGCTCGAACGCGTCGGCCGCGGTGTCGTCCTCACCGACGAGGGCCGCCGGCTCGCACGGCACGGCCAGGAGGCGCTCGACCGGCTGGAGGGGCTGGTGACCGGCGTCCGCGACCAGGACGGGCCGCCGACCGGGACCGTCCGGCTGGCGGCCTTCTCGACCGCCGTCCGGGGGCTCGTCGCGCCGCTCGTCGCGGACGCCGCGACGCGCTGGCCGGACCTCGTCGTCGAGGTGGTCGAGCGCGACCCGCCCGAGGCCGTCGACCGCGTCGCCACCGGACAGGTCGACCTCGCGCTGGTCCACCACAGGGTGGGCATCGCGCTGCCGCGTCCGGACCACCTCGCCGGCACCGACCTCGGCACGGACGTCGCCGACCTCCTCGTCCACCGCGACCACCGGCTCGCCGGGGCGACCGGCGTCGCGCCGGGTGACCTCCTCGACGAGCCGTGGGCGTCGACGCCGGTCGGCAGCATCTGCCACGCCTGGTTCACGCACATGTTCGCCGGCGCCCAGCGCACCCCGCGGGTCCGCTACTGGTCGTGGGAGTTCGCCTCGCACGTGTCCCTCGTGGAGGCGGGCGTCGCGGTGGCCCTCGTCCCCCGGCTGGGTCGGGGCCGGCTGCCCGAGGACGTCGTCGCCGTCCCCGTGCTCGACCTCGTCCCGACCCGCGTGGTGTCCGTCCTGCACCGCCGGTCGACCGCGGGCACGGCCTCGGTCCGCTGCCTGACGGCCGCTCTCGCGCAGGCCTTCCGCGCGGGCTGACGACGGCTCGTCAGCGGCGCGGCGGGACCGCGACACGGTCGAGGTCCCGCGCGGCGAGGATTTCGACGGCGTCGCCGGCGGCCCGCCGCGCCTGCTCGACGAAGGCGCCCGTGTCGTCGCCGTAGCGGCGGGAGAAGTGGGTGAGGACGAGCCGCCGCACGCCCGCCTCGGCGGCGATCCGCCCGGCCTGGCCGGCGGTGAGGTGCGCGTACCTCTCCGCGAGGTCGGCGTCCTCGTCGAGGTAGGTGCTCTCGACGAGGAGCAGGTCGGCGTCCCGGGCCAGCTCGAGGGCGCCGTCGCAGACCCGGGTGTCCATGACGACGGCGACCGCCTGGCCGCGGCGCGGCTCGCTCACCTCGGCGACGGTGACGGTCCGCCCGTCGACGACGAGGGAGCCGGCGGCGGCGAGGCGGCCGACGTCGGGTCCGCGCACGCCGGCCGCGGCGAGCGCCTCGGGCAGGAAGCGGACGCCGACCGGCTCGGCGAGCCGGTAGCCGACGGTCGGCACGCGGTGCGACAGCGCCCGGGCGGACAGCTCCCACGTCGAGCCGCCGGCGCGGCCGCGGGCGAGCACGCCGTCCGCCGTCACCGGCTCCTCGAC
>JBQGCR010000543.1:0-6125 GCA_052038585.1 Kineosporiaceae bacterium | reverse complement strand
CGGCGCCGCCGCGCTGCTCACCGTGTCCCCGGTGCACGAGGGCGGGGCGGTGGTCGGCGCGCTCGTCGTCGTCCGCGAGGGCGCCGCCTCCGTCGCGCCGCCGCTCGAGGGGGCGGCCGCCTCGGCCGCCGGGGCCCGCCGGGCCGCCGAGCGGCTCCTGCCGGTGCTCCTCCGCGGCGCCGGCCGCGCCCGGCGCGACCACGCCGCGCTGGTCGGCCACCAGGCGAGGACGGCCCGCCTCGCCGCGGCCGTCGCCCGCGGCCTCGGGCTCGACGAGGACGGTGTCGGCGCGGTCCGCCTGGCGGCGTCCGTCCACGACATCGGCACCCTCGTCCTGCCCCGCCGCGTCCTCGGGCACCGCGGGCCGCTCACCGCGGCGGACCTCGCGCTCGTGCGCACGCACAGCCGGGCGGGCCACGACGTCGTCGCGGACGCCGGCCTGCCCGCCGTCGTCGCGACCGCCGTCCTCCAGCACCACGAGCGGCTCGACGGCTCCGGCTACCCGGCGGGCCTGCGGCGCGACGAGATCGACCTGCCGGCGCGGGTCGTCGCCGTCGCCGACGTGCTCGGCGCGATGACCGCGCCGCGACCGCACCGTCCGGCCCGGTCCCTCGGGGACGCGATGCGCGAGCTGCTCGAGGGCCGGGACCGGCGCTACGACGCCGACGTCGTCGACGTCTGCCGCGAGGTGTGCCTGCACGACGGCGTCGCCGTCGAGGACCTCACGCCGGCGGGGGCACCCGGTCCGTCGTGAGCCGGGCGGCGGCCCGGTGGGCGGCGTCGTGGGTGCCCGTCGGCATGTCGAGCGAGACCGTGACGACGGCCGCCCACAGCCCGGGGTCGCGGGAGGCGCGGGCGGCGGCGCCGACGCCGGGGTCGCGCTCGACGAGGTACGCCAGGTGCCGCACGGCGTGCGCGGCGACGTGGTGCGCGTGGACCTGCGGCGGCGCGGGCACGAGCGGGTCGCCGGAGCAGACGACGGCGGGGCCGAGCAGCGGCGTGACGTCGTCCGCCGCGTCGCCGCACGGCAGCGCGGCGTAGGTGAGGACGAGCGTGCCGTCGGGCAGCGCCCGCCACGACGTCGAGTGCAGGGCCTCGACGTCGTCGGGGCACAGCCCGCGGGCGGCGTCGTCCGGCGTCGCGGCGTCGAGCGCGCCGGTGACGACGCGGTAGCCGAGGCGGTCGGGCCAGGGCAGCGCGGAGAGCCGGACGACCTCGACGAGCACCGGGCGGGACATGCCCGGAGCCTAACCCTTGTTGCGACCCGGTCGCGACAGGCCGTGCGACGTTCACCGGGCGGGTCCGGCGGGTACCGGCCCCGCATGCCGCTGCCCATCGAGGACTACGCGCTCATCGGCGACACCCAGTCCGCGGCGCTCGTGGGCAAGGACGGCTCGATCGACTGGCTGTGCGTCCCGCGCTTCGACTCCTCGGCCATCTTCGCCGCCCTCCTCGGGACCGAGCAGCACGGCCACTGGCGGATCGCCCCGGCCGGCGGCGTCCACTCGGTGCGCCGTCGCTACCGCGGCGACACCCTCGTGCTGGAGACGACGTTCGAGACCGACGAGGGGACCGTCCGGCTGCTCGACTTCATGCCGCCGCGCAACCAGGCCCCGGACGTCGTCCGGATCGTCGAGGGGGTCCGCGGGCGGGTGCCGGTCCGGATGGACCTACGGCTGCGCTTCGACTACGGACGCGTCGTGCCCTGGGTGTACCGCGAGGACGGCGACCTCGTCGCCGTCGCCGGCCCGGACGCCGTGTGGCTGCGCACGCCGGTCGAGCTGCACGGCGAGGACCACTCGACGTCCGCCTCGTTCGTCGTCGCGCCGGGCGAGCGGGTCCCCTTCGTCCTCACGTGGCGCGCGTCGCACCTGCCCCGGCCCGAGCCGCTCGACCCGCTCGTCGAGCTCGGCGCGACGGAGGGCTGGTGGCAGGGCTGGATGTCCGCCTGTACGTACGAGGGCCGCTGGCGCGAGCCGGTCGTGCGGTCCCTGCTCACCCTCAAGGCGCTGACCTACGCGCCGACGGGCGGGATCGTCGCGGCGCCGACGACGTCGCTGCCGGAGGAGCTCGGCGGCGTCCGGAACTGGGACTACCGCTACTGCTGGCTGCGTGACGCGACGATCACGCTGCAGTCTCTGCTGTTCTGCGGTTTCCAGTCCGAGGCGCTCGCGTGGCGCAAGTGGCTGCTGCGGGCGATCGCCGGCGACCCCGCGGAGATGCAGATCATGTACGGCGTCGCCGGCGAGCGGCGCCTGGAGGAGTACGTCGCGGACTGGCTGCCGGGCTACGACGGGCAGCCGGTCCGGATCGGCAACGCGGCGGCGGGGCAGTTCCAGCTCGACGTCTACGGCGAGGTCATGGACGCGCTGCACCAGGGGCGGCGGTCCGGGCTGAAGCAGAACGACCCGTCGTGGAGCCTGCAGGCCGAGCTCATGGGGTTCGTCGAGAAGCACTGGCGCGACGTCGACGAGGGGATCTGGGAGGTCCGCGGCCCGTCCCGGCACTTCACGCACTCCAAGGTCATGGCCTGGGTCGCCGCGGACCGGGCGGTCAAGGCCGTCGAGGAGTTCGGGCTCGAGGGCGACGCGGTGCGGTGGAAGGCGCTGCGCGAGGACATCCGGGCCGACGTGCTCGCCAACGGCTTCGACGAGCGCCGCAACACCTTCACCCAGTCCTACGGGTCCAAGGAGCTCGACGCGTCGCTGCTCATGATCCCGCTCGTCGGCTTCCTCCCGGCGACCGACCCCCGCGTGCAGGGGACGGTCGCGGCGGTCGAGCGCGAGCTGGTCCACGACGGGTTCGTCCGGCGCTACAGCCAGCCGCCCGCGCACGTCGAGGGCAACGACGTCGACGGCCTGCCGGGCGGTGAGGGCGCCTTCCTCGCGTGCTCCTTCTGGCTCGCCGACAACTACGCGCTCCAGGGCCGCACCGAGGAGGCGACCGAGCTTTTCGAGCGCCTGCTGTCGCTGCGCAACGACGTCGGGCTGCTGTCGGAGGAGTACGACCCGCGCTCGGGCCGGCTCGTCGGCAACTTCCCCCAGGCGTTCAGCCACGTCCCGCTCATCGACACGGCGCGCAACCTGTCGCATGCGATGAGCGGGACGCGGGAACGGCACGCGGAGAACCGGGAGAGACCGCGCCGGTCGTCCGGTCCCCGACGCAGGAGGCAGTAGATGCGCGCCCTGACCGTCCGCCCCTCGCAGGCCGGCTCGCTCGAGGTGGTCGACGTCCCCGAGCCCGGACCGGGTGCGGGCGACCTTCTCGTCGAGGCCCTCGCGCTGGGGATCTGCGGGACCGACGCCGAGATCGCCGACGGCGACTACGGCGAGGCGCCGGACGGCGACGAGCGTCTCGTCCTCGGCCACGAGTCGCTCGGCCGGGTGCTGTCCGCCCCCGACGGGTCGGGCTTCTCCCCCGGTGACCTCGTCGCGGGCGTCGTCCGCCGTCCCGACCCGGTGCCCTGCGGGGCGTGCGCGCACGGCGAGTTCGACATGTGCCGCAACGAGGGCTACACCGAGCGCGGCATCAAGGGGCTGCACGGGTTCGGCAGCGAGCGCTGGGCCGTCGAGGCGGAGTACGCCGTCAAGGTCGAGCAGTCCCTCGGGCTCGCCGGGGTGCTCATGGAGCCGGCGAGCGTCGTCGCGAAGGCCTGGGAGCAGGTCGAGCGGGTGGGGGCTCGCGCGTGGTTCGAGCCCGAGCGCGTCCTCGTCACCGGCGGCGGCCCGATCGGCCTGCTCGCCGCGCTCCTGGGGACGCAGCGAGGCCTGGACGTGCACGTCCTCGACCACAACGAGTCCGGCCCGAAGCCCGAGGTCGCCCGCGCCCTGGGCGCGACCTACCACGCGGAGAAGGTCGGCGACGTCGTCGCCGACCTCCGTCCGGACGTCGTCATCGAGGCGACCGGCGTGCCCGAGGTCGTGTGGGGCGTCCTCGGCGGCACGGGGACCTACGGCGTCGTCTGCCTCACCGGCGTCTCGTCCGGCGGGAGCAAGGCCAAGGTCGACGTCGGCGCCGCCAACCGCGACATCGTCCTGGAGAACGACGCGATCGTCGGGTCGGTCAACGCGAACCTGCGCCACTGGAAGGCCGGCGCCGACGCCCTGGCCGCCGCCGACCCGGACTGGCTCGCCTCGATCCTCACGACGCGGCTGACGTGGGACGACGTCGTCGACCGCTTCGAGGAGAAGGCGGGCATCAAGTCCTACCTGGCGCTCGGCGACATCTGACCGTCGAGCTGCTCGGGACGCAGGAGGACGAGGCTGCAGGGGGCCGTCGCCGCGAGCGTCGTCGTGAACGAGCCCTCGGCGAGCTGGGCGGCGCGGCCGCGGGGCGAGGGACCGACGGCGATCGTCACGGCGCCGACGTCCGCGGCGTGGCGGGCGAGGAGCCGGGCGGCGGCGGCGTGGTCCCCGACACTGTGCAGCACGAGACCGGTCGCCCGGACCCCCCGCGCCGCGACGCGGTCGACGTGCCGGCTCACGGCGGCGCGGGCGGCGTCGGCGTCCTCGACGTCGACGGCGAGCTCCTCGACGACGGCGGTCTCCCGCACGTGGACCACCTCGAGGCCTGTGCCGCGCGAGGCGGCGATCCGCGCCGCCTCGGCGACGACGGCGTCCGCGTCGGGCGTGCTGCCGACGGCGACGAGGACCGGACGGGCGGCTGCCCTCGCCGTGACGGGCTCGAGCCCGGCGTCGGACGCCGCGGTGACGGTCTCGCCGTCGCGCTCCCCCGCCTCGGCCTCGGCGAGCAGCCGGTGGCCCGTGGCGAGGACGAGCACGGCGAGCACGAAGGCGCCGGCACCGACGTAGAACGGCACGGACAGGCCCCAGCGGTCGGCGAGGTGCCCGGCCGCGAACGGCGCGAGGCCGCCGCCGATGAAGCGCACGAAGCCGTACGCGGACGACGCCACCGGGCGCTCGACGGGCGAGACGAGCATGACCGCCTGCGTCGTCAGGGTGTTGTTCACGCCCATGAAGGCGCCGGTGAGGACGACGGCGACGATGACGACGGACGGCGTCTCGACGCCCGCCGCGATGACGGCCATGAGGACGCCGAGCGCGGCGAGGCTGACGTAGAGGGTCGGCGCGGTCCCGAACCGGCTCTGCAGGCGCGGGGCGACGACGACCGAGAAGACCGCGACGAGCAGGCCCCAGCCGAAGAAGACGAACCCGAGCCCGTGGGCGGACAGCTCCATCGGGTAGGGCGCGTACCCGAGCATCGTGAAGAAGCCCCAGTTGTAGCAGACCGCGGTGAGGGCCATGATGGCCAACCCCTTGTGCCGCAACGCCTTCAGCGGGGCCGTCACCGAGGTCGGCCGCTCGGGCCGCGGCAGGTCGGGGACGAAGAGGACGGTCGCGAGGAGCGCGACCGCCATGAGCACGGCGACGCCGAAGAACGGCATCCGCCACGAGATGCTGCCGAGCGTGCCGCCGAGCAGCGGGCCGACGGCGATGCCGAGGCCGAGCGCGGCCTCGTAGAGGATGATCGCGCCGGCGAAACCGCCTGTGGCCGAGGCGACGATGACCGCGAGCGACGTCGCGATGAAGAGCGCGTTGCCCAGCCCCCAGCCCGCGCGGAAGCCGACGATGCCGTCGACGCTGCCGGACAGGCCTGCGAGAGCGGCGAACACGACGATGATGGCCAGGCCGACGACGAGCGTGCGCTTGGCGCCGATCCGCGACGAGACGGCGCCGACGACGATCATCGCGACGGCGGTGACGACGAGGTAGCTCGTGAAGAGCAGCGACACCTGGCTCGGCGTCGCGTCGAGCTGCTCGGCGAGGGCGGGGAGGATGGGGTCGACGAGGCCGATGCCCATGAAGGACACGACGCAGGCGAACGCGACCGCCCAGACGGCCCTCGGCTGCCGGAACGGGCTCACGGCGGTGCCGTGCGCTGAGGTGGACAACGCGGTGCTCCTAGCGGGTCGGGAGGGTCGGGGTGTCGACCGCGGCGAGGGCCGCGTCGGCGAGGCGTTCGAGGGCGGGCAGCGCGGCGGCGAGACGGGTCCGGTCGTCGTCGTCGAGGCCGTCGAGCAGGGCCGCGAGGACCCCGGCCCGCTCGGTGCGACGCCGCTGCATGAGCGCGTCACCGGCCGCGGTGACCTCGACGAGGACGGCGCG
>JBQGCR010000542.1:0-5534 GCA_052038585.1 Kineosporiaceae bacterium | reverse complement strand
GACCCGGCCCATCGCCTGCGCGTCCGAGCCGATCATCGAGATCGCGCCGAGGTCGTGCAGCAGGTCCTCCGCCGCGATCGTCGACGGGCGGATCCGGCTCTCCGCGAAGGCGAGGTCCTCCGGGATCGAGGGGGACAGGTGATGGCAGACCATGAGCATGTCGAGGTGCTCGGCGAGGGTGTTCACGGTGTGCGGGCGGGTCGGGTTCGTCGACGAGGGAAGGACGTTCGGGTGCGAGACGACCGTCATGATGTCCGGCGCGTGACCGCCGCCGGCGCCCTCGGTGTGGTAGGCGTGGATGCCGCGGCCGGCGATCGCCGCGAGCGTCGACTCGACGTAGCCGGCCTCGTTGAGGGTGTCGGAGTGCAGCGCGACCTGGACGCCGGACTCCTGCGCCACCCGCAGGCACGCGTCGATCGCGGCCGGCGTCGTCCCCCAGTCCTCGTGGAGCTTGAACCCGGACGCCCCGGCGCGCAGCTGCTCCCGCATGCTCTCGGCGGAGACGGTGTTGCCCTTGCCGAGGAGGGCGACGTTGACCGGCAGGCCGTCCATCGCCTCGAGCATCCGGGCGAGGTGCCAGGCCCCCGGCGTCACCGTCGTCGCCTTCGTGCCCTCGGCGGGGCCGGTGCCGCCGCCGATGACCGTCGTGACGCCCGACCCGAGGGCCTCGTCGACGACCTGCGGGCAGATGAAGTGCACGTGGGTGTCGATCGCCCCGGCGGTGAGGATCCGCCCGTTGCCGGCGATGACCTCCGTGCCCGGGCCGACGACGAGCGCGGGGTGCACGCCGTCCATCGTCTCGGGGTTGCCGGCCTTGCCGAGCGCGACGACGCGGCCGTCCCGGATGCCCACGTCGGCCTTGACGACGCCCCAGTGGTCGAGGACCACGGCTCCGGTGATGACGACGTCGGGGGCTCCCTCGGCGCGGGTCGCCCGGCCCTGGCCCATCGACTCGCGCAGGACCTTGCCGCCGCCGAAGACCGCCTCGTCGCCGGCCAGACCCGGTCCGCCGCAACGGTCCTCGGTCACCTCGATGACGAGGTCGGTGTCCGCCAGGCGGATCCGGTCACCGGTCGTCGGGCCGTAGAGCTGGGCGTAGCGGGCACGGGAGACGTCCATCCCTCAGGCCTCCGTCGAGTCGAGGGCGCCGGGCGCCGGGAGGGTCAGGCCGGGCACGACGCGCGACCCGGTGAACGGCACGAGGTCGACGTCCTTCTCCACGCCGGGCTCGAAGCGCACCGCCGTGCCGGCCGGGACGTCGAGGTGGCAGCCGTGGGCCGCGTCCCGGTCGAACTCCAGCGCCGGGTTGGCCTGGGCGAAGTGGTAGTGCGAGCCGACCTGGACGGGCCGGTCGCCGGTGTTGACGACGCGCACGGTGCGCCGCGGCCGGCCGGGGGACAGCGCGATGTCGCCGTCGGCCGGCGTCACCGCGCCCGGCGCGGGCCCGGACGCCGCGATGGGCTCGTGGATCGTCACGAGCTTCGTGCCGTCGGGGAAGGTCGCCTCGACCTGGACCTCGGCGAGCATCTGCGGGACGCCGTCCATGACGTCGTCGGCCGAGAGGACCTCGCGGCCGGCCTGCATGAGCTCGGCGACGCCGCGGCCGTCGCGGGCCGCCTCGAGGACGAACGAGCACAGCACCGCGACGGCCTCGGGGTAGTTGAGCCGCAGGCCGCGCCCGCGCCGGCGCCACGCGAGGTCGGCGGCGTAGGAGATCATGAGCCGTTCCTGCTCGTGCGGGGTCAGCAGCACCGGGCACCTCTCGTCGGTCGTCGTCGCACCGGCTCACACCGCCAGGCCGGCCCGGACGGCGTCCTCCGCGCCCGCGCCGGTCGCGCCGGACAGGCTGATCCTGCCCGACTCCAGGACGTGGTACGTGCTCGCCGCGCGGAGCGCGAAGTCGATCCGCTGCTCGACGAGCAGGACGCTCATCCCGGCGGCGGCCAGGCGCACGACGGTGTCCTCGATCTCGGCGACGACGTTGGGCTGGATGCCCTCGGCCGGCTCGTCGAGCAGGAGCATCCGCGGGCGGGTGACGAGCGCGCGGGCGATCGCGAGCTGCTGGCGCTGGCCGCCGGACATGAGGCCGGCGCGGCGCTCGAGGAACGGGGGCAGGGCGGGGAAGAGGTCGAGCGCCTCGCTCATCGCCGCCCGGCCGTCGCGCCGCCCGTCGGCGACGAGGAGCAGGTTCTCCCGGGCCGTCAGGTGCGGGAAGCAGCGCTGCCCCTGAGGCACGTAGGCCAGGCCGCGGGCGACCCGCGCGTGCGGCGGCCGGCGGGTGACGTCGACGCCGTCGAGGAGCACCCGGCCGGACGTCGGCCGGAGCAGGCCCGTCGCCGTGCGCAGCAGCGTGCTCTTGCCCGCGCCGTTGTGCCCCATGACGGCGACGATCCCGTCGTCGGGCAGCGTGAGGCTCACGCCGTGGAGCACCTCGGTGCGGCCGTAGCCGACGTGCAGGTCGACCAGCTCGAGCATCAGCGTCCTCCGGCGGTGGCGGGGCGGCCCAGGTAGACCTCCTGGACGCGGGCGTCGGCCTGCACGCTCGCGACGTCGCCCTCGGCGAGCACCGTGCCCTGGTGGAGCACGGTCACGGTGCGCGCGTAGCGGCGCATGAAGTCCATGTCGTGCTCGACGACGACGACCGTGCGGTCGCGGGCGACGACGCCGAGCAGCTCGCCGGTCGCCTCCCGCTCCTCGTGGCTCATGCCGGCGACGGGCTCGTCGAGCAGCAGCAGGTGCGCGTCCTGGACGAGGAGCATCCCGATCTCCAGCCACTGGCGCTGCCCGTGCGACAGCGCGCCGGCCGGCCGGTCGAGGGCGGCGAGGAGCCCGACCGTCCGGGCCGCCTCGGCGACCTCCTCGGGGACGCCGCGGCGGCGGCGCAGCAGCGCGCGCAGCGGGCGGCGCGCCCCGGCGGCGATGTCGAGGTTCTGCAGGACGGACAGCTCGTCGAACACGGTCGCGGTCTGGAAGGTGCGGCCCACGCCCATCCGCACGACCTGCTGCACCGGGCGGCCGAGGAGCTGCTGCTCGCCGAACTCGACGCTGCCCGTGGCCTTCACGAGCCCGGTGACGGCGTCGACGATCGTCGTCTTCCCGGCGCCGTTGGGGCCGATGAGGAAGCGGATGTCGCCGCGCGGCACGTCGAGGTCGACGCCGCCGACGGCGACGAAGCCGTCGAACTCGACGCGCAGCCCGCGGACCGCCAGGCCCGCGAAGATCTGGTCGGTCACGGTCGGACCTCCTGCGGCTCAACGGCCGGGGCCGGCACGTGGACGTCTGCTCCGCTCGCCCCGGGCGCCTGAGCCGGCGCCTGCGGCTGCGGCTGAGGGGTGCGGCGCGAGCGCGCCCGCAGGACCGCGGGCAGCGAGGCGATCCCGTTGGGCAGGAACGCGACGACGACGATGAAGAGCGCGCCCTGGACGTAGGTCCACCGGTCGGCGAGCGCCTCGCTCGCTGCGGTGCTCAGCCACGCGACGGCCACCGCGCCGAGCGGCGGGCCGAGCAGCGTGGCCCGGCCGCCGACGGCGACGCCGATGACGAAGCCGATCGAGGCGACGACGTCGACGGACACCGGGTTGATGGCCTGCATGACGGAGGTGAACATCGCCCCGCCGACGCCCGCCATGCCGGCCGCGACGGTGAACGCCACGGTCTGCACGGTCGCCGGGTCGTAGCCGAGGAAGCGCACCCGCTCGGGGGCGTCCCGGACGGCGACGAGCAGCTCGCCCCAGCGGCTCACCATGAGCTGGCGGGCGATCGCCACGACGACGAGGAGCAGCCCCGCGGTGACGTAGTAGAGCATCGTCCGGTTCACCGGGTCGTCGAGGTCGTAGCCGAACCAGACGGTGATGTTCGTCAGGCCGTTCGTGCCGCCGGTCTGCCGCTGCGAGCCGACGATGAGGACGGCGAAGGCGGCGACGAGCGCCTGGGAGAGGATCGCGAAGTACGGGCCCTTGACCCGGCGCCGGAACACGAGGGTGCCGAGGAGGGCGGCCACCGCCATGGGCAGGAGCACGACCGCGAGCAGTGCGAACGCGGCCGACTCGAACGGCTTCCAGAACGCCGGTAGCTCGTCCGTGCCGTAGAGGGCCATGAAGTCCGGCAGCTCGCCCGGGCCGGCCTGGGCGAGCTTGAGGTACATGCCCATGGAGTAGGCGCCGAGGCCGAAGAAGAGGCCCTGGCCGAGCGTCAGCATGCCGCCGCGGCCCCAGGCGAGCCCGATCCCGACGGCGACGATCGCGAAGGTCAGGTACTTCGCGAGCAGGTCGAGCCGGAACTGGCTGAGCACGGCCGGGGCGACGGCGAGCAGGACCACGGCGGCGAGCGCGAAGCCGAGCACGGTGCGCACGGGGCCGGGCTGCACGGCCCGCGCGAGGGCGGCGCTCATGCCAGGCTCCGCGTGCGCAGCGTGAACAGGCCGGCGGGCCGCCACTGGAGGAAGGCGACGACGGCGACGAAGACGACGACGGTCGCGACGCTGCCGCCGAGCTGGAACTCGGCGAGCGCGCTGACCATGCCGACGGCGAACGCCATGACGACGGCCCCGGCGAGCCGGCCGACGCCGCCGGCGACGACGATGAGGAAGGCGTAGACGATGTACGAGGTGCCCATCGTCGGCCCGACCGAGCCGAGCAGGGTGAGCGCGACGCCGGCGACGCCGGCCAGGCCCGAGCCGATGAAGAACGTCGTCCGGTCGACGCGGGCCGTCGCCACGCCGCTCGTCGCGGCGAGGTCGCGGTCCTGCACCACGGCGCGGATGCGCCGGCCGAGCGGGGTGAGCGTGAGCACCGCCGTGAGCGCGAGGACGGCGGCGACGGCCAGGGCGAGGAAGAACAGGCGCGCGGCGGCGACGGTGACCCCGCCGACCTCGACGCCCCCGGTGAGCCATCCCGGTGCGGTCGTCTGCTTGTTCGGCGCGCCGAAGACGTCCCGCGCCGCCTGCTGGAGCACGAGCGAGACGCCCCACGTCACGAGCAGGGTGTCCAGCGGCCGGGAGTACAGCCGGCGCAGGAGGAGCGCCTCGAGCAGCAGCCCCAGGAGGCCGGCGACGACGAAGCCGACGGGCAGGGCGAGGAACAGCGACACCCCCGGCGACGCGACCACCTGCTGGAGGACGTAGACGGTGTAGGCCCCGACCATGATGAGCTCGCCGTGGGCCATGTTGATGACCCCCATCTGACCGAAGGTCAGGGTGAGGCCGAGCGCGACGAGCAGGAGCACGGCGCCGATGCCGACGCCGTTGACGAGCTGTTGGACGATGATCACACCGGTCGCCGCCTTTCCGTTGCGGGGGAACCGGGCCCCGCGCGGGCGGGGCCCGGGGGCCCCCCGCCGCCGCCGGACGCGAGGGGTCAGCCGGACAGGCCCGCGGCCCAGTCGTAGCCCTTGAGGAACGGGTCGGGCTCGATCGGGGCGCCGGAGTTCCAGACCTCGACGATCTGGCCGTCCGCCGTGATCCTGCCGATCCGTGCCGTCTTGGAGATGTGCTGCGTCTCGCCGTCGACCGTCACGAGGCCCTCCGGGGCGGCGAA
>JBQGCR010000541.1:0-4654 GCA_052038585.1 Kineosporiaceae bacterium | reverse complement strand
GCACCGCACGGAACCACCCGTCCCGCAGGCGGATCCCGACCTCGCCGCGGCCGGCGTCGACCGGGCGGGCCGAGGGTTCGACGGCGTAGTGCTCCCCGACCGCCGCGAGGAACGACGCCGCGTCGTGCCCGCCGAGGTCGGCGACGACCCGGTGGTACGGAAGCACCGTGAGCTCGTCGGCGGGGAAGA
Source organism: Kineosporiaceae bacterium (assembly GCA_052038585.1). Lineage (GTDB taxonomy): Bacteria > Actinomycetota > Actinomycetes > Actinomycetales > Kineosporiaceae > JBQGCR01. The sequence goes on along the minus strand of JBQGCR010000541.1, from coordinate 4,465 downwards.
CGACGGCCGGGAAGACGGCCGCGCCGGGCAGGTCCGGGCGGGCCCGCGCGACCGCGGCCGCGGCGGCGCAGCGGTGGTGGCCGTCGGCGACGTAGAGCCGCTCGGTCGCCTCGAACGCGGCGACGAGCGGGGCGACGTCGTCGTCCGCGACCGGCCACAGCGTGTGCCGGACGCCGTCGGGGTCGGTGACGTCGGCGACGGGCTCGCCCGCCGTCGTCGCGGCGGCGACCCACCGGACCGCGGCGGCGCCCGGGGAGTCGGCGCGGTGCATGAGGAAGACCGGCTCGTCGTGCACCTCGAGCGCCGCGAGGTGGGCGACCCGGTCGGCCTCCTTGTCCGCCCGCGTCCGCTCGTGGACGGCGACGACCCCGGCGTCGTAGTCGGCCACCGGCACGCAGCCGACGACGCCGTGCTGGACCTGCGCCCCCTCGACGAGCCGGTAGACGTACAGCCGCGGGATGTTCGGCACGAGGACGCCGCTCGCGACGAGCCGGTCGAGCGCGGCCCGGCCGGCCGCGTGCACGGCGGCGGCGGGGGCGCCGGACGGCAGGCCGATCTCCGGCCGCGTCACGTGGAGCAGGCTGTGCGGCCGCCCGTCCGCCAGCACGGCCGCCTCCTCGGTGGAGACGACGTCGTACGGCGGGCACAGCACCTCGGCGTCGTGGCCCGGCGCGGGCCGCAGGAACCGGGCGGGCAGGAGGGTCGCCATGCGCCCATCCTGGCGGGTCGGGCGCGTGGGCGGCGTCACACCCGGATCCGGTATCCCTGCGGGCCGTCCTGCCGTCAGTGCGACGTCCCGGACCACCGGACCCCGACCAGAGATCACGGAGCACGTCATGACCCGCAACGAAGGCACCCTCGACCGCGTCCTGCGCCTCGTCCTCGCCGTCGCCGCCCTCGCCGGCGCGCTCGCCGCCGGCCCCGGCACCGTCGCCGGCGTCGTCCTGCTCGTCGTCGCCGCCGTCCTGGCGCTCACCGCGGCGACCGGCTTCTGCCCGCTGTACCGCCTGGTCGGCCTGTCGACCTGCCCGGTCCGGCGCTGACCCCCGCCCGACGGCCTACCGTGGCGGCCGTGCCCGAGACCGCCTTCGGCGACCGGCTCGCCGCCGAGGTCCCCGGCCTGCTGCGCTTCGCCCGGACCCTCGTCCGGGACGGCGCGGCGGCCGAGGACCTCGTCCAGGAGACGCTCGCCCGGGCCCTGGAGCGCCAGGGGGCGTTCCGCGGCGAGGCGTCCCTCGCGACGTGGCTGCACCGGATCCTGCACAACCTCGCGGTCGACCGGTGGCGGGCGGCGCGGGAGGTGCCCGCGGAGGACGTCGGCGAGGCCGTCGAGCGGCAGTGGCGCGACGACGCCTGGACGGTCGACGCCGCGGCCGTCGTCACCGCCGCCGAGACGCGCGCCGAGCTCGAGGACGCGCTCGTCCACCTGCCGGTCGCCTACCGCGCGGCCGTCGTGCTCCACGACGCGGAAGGACTCACCGTGGCGCAGATCGCCGACCTCCAGCAGGTCAGCCTCGCCGCCGCCAAGCAGCGCCTGCGCCGCGGCCGAATGATGCTCGTCAGCCGGCTCGCGGAGGGCCGCGCCCGCCGGGCGGCCCTGCGCGGGGTGCCGCTGCGCTGCTGGGACGCCCGGGCGCACGTGAGCGACTACCTCGACGGCGAGCTCGACGCGCCGACGTCCGCCCGGCTCGAGCAGCACCTCGCCGGCTGCCCGACGTGCCCGCCGCTGTACGCCGGCCTCGTCGCGACCCGGGACGCCCTGCGCGCTGCCCCGTCGTCGCTGCGCGACCCCGACACCGTCGTCCCGCAGGCCCTGCTGGACCGGCTCCGTGCCCACGCCTCCGGCACGCCCGAGCCCGGACGCCCTTGACAGAAATTCCTGTCAAGAGCAGGCTCGGTGCGTGGACGACGTCGGGGTGATCAGCGACAGCGCCGTCGCGCTGCTCGCCCTCGACCCGACGCGCACCCGCCTGCTCGCCGCCCTGGCGCAGGAGCCGGCGTCCGCCGCGGGCGTCGCCGCGCGGCTCGGGCTGCCCCGCCAGCGGGTCGGCTACCACCTCGAGGCCCTGCGGGCCCACGGACTCGTCGTCGAGGTGGAGCGGCGGCGCCACGGCGGGCTCGTCGAGCGGCTCCTCGCGCCGAGCGCCGCCGCCTACGTCGTCACCCCGGACGTGCTCGGGCCGGCGGCGGCCGACCCCGCCCGGGTCACCGACCGCCTCTCGGCCTCGTACCTGCTCGCCGTCGCCGCCCGGCTCGTGCGCGAGGTCGCCGCGCTCGCCTCCGGCGCCCGCCGGGCCGGCCGCCCGCTGCCGACGCTGTGCCTCGACGCCGAGGTCGGGCTCGCGACGGCTACCGCCCGGGCTGCCTTCGCCGACGACCTCGCGGCGGCCGTCCGGGCCGTCGCCGCCCGCCACCACGACGCGTCCGCGCGACACACGTACCGGGTCGTCCTCGCGGCCCACCCCGCACCAGCACCGGACGCCACTGCCCCCCTGGAGGAGCCATGACGGACCCGTCCGCAGTGCCCGCCGAGCCGGACCGCGTGATCGACCTGTCGGTCGAGGTGCCCGGCACGCCCGAGGAGGTCTGGCGGGCCATCGCCACCGGCCCGGGCATCGGCTCGTGGTTCGTCCCCCACGAGGTCGCCGAGCACGAGGGCGGCGCCGTGACGATGGACTTCGGCATGCCCGAGCCCGAGCGGGCCACCGTGACGGCGTGGCAGCCGCCGAACCGGTTCGTCGTGACCGGCGACGGCCCGACGCCCATGGCGTTCGAGTGGCTCGTCGAGGCGGCGGACGGCGGCACCTGCGTCGTCCGGCTCGTCAACAGCGGCTTCGGGGCGGGCCCCGACGACGAGTTCGAGGCCATGGCCGAGGGCTGGCCGATCTTCCTCGCGAACCTGCGGCTGCACCTGACGCACTTCGCGGGGCGGGCGGCCCGCGCCCAGGTGCCGATGGCGAGCGTCGCCGGCCCGGTCGACGAGGCCTTCGTGCGCCTCTGCTCGGCCCTCGGCCTGTCCCCGGACCTCGCCCCGGGGGCCCGCGGCGCCCCCGCCGGCGACGCCCCGCCGCTCGCCGGCAGCGTCGTCGAGGTGCACCGCGGCGGGCGGTCCACCTGGGCGCTGCTCCTGCTCGACGCGCCGACCCCGGGCACCGCGTTCGTCGCCGCCGAGCGCAGCGGCGACGGCGCGGTCCTGTCGACCTGGGTCTACACGTACGACGACGACGCGGACGACGACGCGCCGTGGCCCGCCTTCCTCGCCCGGGCCTTCCAGGGCTGACCCGAGCGCGAGGGTCAGCCGGCGAGGACGCCGTCCACGAGGTCCTTCGCCGCGGCCTGGACCTGCTTCAGGTGGTCCGGGCCCTTGAAGGACTCGGCGTAGATCTTGTAGACGTCCTCGGTCCCGGACGGCCGGGCGGCGAACCAGGCCGACTCGGTGACGACCTTGAGCCCGCCGACGGCGGCGCCGTTGCCGGGGGCCTCGGTGAGGGTCGCGGTGATCGGCTCGCCGGCGAGCTCGGTCGCGGTGACCTGGTCGGCGGAGAGCTTGGAGAGCACCGCCTTCTGCTCCCGGGTGGCCGCGGCGTCGACGCGCGCGTAGGCCGGGTCGCCGTGCTTCTCGGTGAGCCCGCGGTACAGCTCGCTCGGGCTCGACCCGGTGACCGCGAGGATCTCCGAGGCGAGCAGGGCGAGGAGGATGCCGTCCTTGTCCGTCGTCCACACCCCGCCGTCCTTGCGCAGGAACGAGGCGCCGGCGGACTCCTCGCCGCCGAACCCGACCGACCCGTCGAGCAGCCCCGGCACGAACCACTTGAACCCGACCGGCACCTCGAGCAGCGTCCGCCCGAGGGACGTCGCGACCCGGTCGATCATCGAGCTCGACACGAGCGTCTTGCCGATCGCGGTGCCCTGGCCCCACTCCGGCCGGTGCGCGAAGAGGTAGTCGATCGCGACGGCGAGGAAGTGGTTGGGGTTCATGAGCCCGGCGTCGGGCGTGACGATGCCGTGCCGGTCGGCGTCGGCGTCGTTGCCCGTCGAGACCTGGTACGCCTCGCGGTTGGCGATGAGCGACGCCATCGCCGACGGCGACGAGCAGTCCATCCGGATCTTGCCGTCCCAGTCGAGCGTCATGAACCGCCACGTCGGGTCGACGAGCGGGTTGACGACGGTGAGGTCGAGCTTGTGCCGCTCGGCGATCTCGCCCCAGTAGTCCACGGCCGCGCCGCCGAGCGGGTCCGCGCCGATCCGGATCCCCGCGGCCCGGACGGCGTCCAGGTCGAGCACGGAGGGCAGGTCGTCGACGTACGTGCCGAGGAAGTCGTACGTCTTCGTCGTCTCCGCGGCCCGCGCCCGCGCGAACGGCACCCGCCGGACCCCCTCGAGGCTCGCCTCGAGCAGCTCGTTGGCGCGGTTCGCGATCCACGACGTCGCGTCGGTGTCCGCCGGGCCGCCGTGCGGCGGGTTG
>JBQGCR010000540.1:0-1833 GCA_052038585.1 Kineosporiaceae bacterium | reverse complement strand
CCCCGCGAGGATCTGCGTCCAGAGGTTCGGGTCGCTCGCGGCGATGCGGGAGACGTAGCGCAGGCCCAGGCCGGCGAGCGCGACGGCCGCCTCGTCGAGGTCCTCGAGCCGTGCGGCGACGAGGCTCGCGGCCAGCTGCGGCACGTGCGAGACGGCGGCGACGGCGCGGTCGTGCGCGTCCGGCGGCAGGCGGCGCACCGCGGCGCCGGCGGCCGTCGCGACGGCGGTCACGAGGTCGAGGACATCGGGCAGCGTCTCGTCGGTCGGCGTGACGACCCAGGCGCGGCCGTCGAAGAGTTCGTGCCGCCCCGCGACGGCGCCGGAGCGCTCACGCCCGGCCATCGGGTGCGAGCCGCAGTACCGGCCGAGGTCGGCGCCCGCCGCCCGCAGCGCCGCGAGCACCGCGCCCTTGACCGACGCCACGTCGGTGACCGCCGCGGACGGCCAGCGGCCCAGGGCGTCGAGGACGCACCGCGCGGTGACGTCGGGCGGCGCCGCGACGACGACGAGGTCGGGCGACAGCTCCTCGCCGTCCGTCGGCAGCCGCCCCGCCCCGAGGTCGCGGGCGAGGGCCGCGTGCGTCGGCACGGCGTCCTCGAGGGTCACGTCGTCGCCGTGCCGGGTCAGGGCGAGCCCGATCGAGGCGCCGATGAGCCCGGTGCCGACGACGTGGACGCGCATCAGAGCCCTGCGGCCTTGTAGAGGGCGGCGACCTCCGCGCTCGAGAGGGCGCGGAACTTGCCCGGCTTGGTCTCGCCGAGGCGCACCGGCCCGACCTGCGTCCGCACGAGCGAGAGGACCGGGTGGCCGACCTCGGCGAGCATCCGCCGCACGATGTGCTTGCGCCCCTCGTGGAGGACGACCTCGACGATCGCCTTGCCCGGCTGCGAGTCGACGACCCGGAAGGAGTCGACGCGCACCGGCCCGTCCTCGAGCTCGACGCCCTCGCGCAGCCGCTTGCCGAGGTCGCGCGGCACCGGCCCGGGGATCTGCGCGAGGTAGGTCTTGAGGACGCCGTAGCGCGGGTGCTGGAGCCGGTGGGCGAGGTCGCCGTCGTTGGTCAGCAGCAGCAGGCCCTCGGTGTCGGCGTCGAGCCGGCCGACGTGGAAGAGCCGCTCCTTGCGGTCGCCGAAGTAGTCGCCGATGTCGACCCGGCCGAGCTCGTCGCTCATCGAGGTGACGACGTTGAGCGGCTTGTTGAAGGCGAGGTAGACCCGGGACTCGTCGAGCTGCACGCGCTCGCCGTCGACGTGCACCGTCTGCGTGGCCTTGATGCGCACGCCGAGCTCGCGCACGACCTGCCCGTCGACCTCGACGCGGCCCTGCGCGATGAGGTCCTCGCAGACGCGCCGCGAGCCGACACCGGCGGCGGCGAGCAGCTTCTGCAGGCGCACGCCGTCGGGGTCGTGGACGTCGACGACGGGCCGCTGCGGCTCGCGCTTGGTCTGGGTCGGCTGGCTGGCCCGGGTCGTCCCGGTGCCCCGGGCCCGGCCGGAGCCGCCGCCCTGCGGGGGTCGACCGCCCTGCTGCGGGCGACCGCCCTGCGGGCGGCCTCCCCGTCCGGCGTTCCCACGGTTCTTCGGCGGCGTCATGCGCGGCCTCCTTCGGCGATCTCGTCGAGCACGTCGACCTCGGGCAGGTAGGGGGCGAGCGCCGGCAGGTCGTCGATCGACTGCAGGCCGAGGCGCTCGCGGAAGTAGCTGGTGGTGCCGTACAGCGTCGCGGTGGACTCCTCGTCCTGGCCGAGCTCCTCGATGAGGCCGCGGGTCAGGAGGGTGCGGATGACGCCGTCGACGTTGACGCCGCGCACCGCCGCGACGCGGGAGCGGGACA
>JBQGCR010000539.1:0-1798 GCA_052038585.1 Kineosporiaceae bacterium | reverse complement strand
AAGGCGGTGACGTAGCGGTCGACCTCCCAGGCCGAGACCTGGGAGTGCCACTCGAAGAACTCGGCGCGCTTGAGGTCGGCGAAGTACTGCGCGACACCGGGTCCCGCGGCGTCGAGCGCCCCGGCGACCACCGCGTCGGCCTCGAGCGCCTCGACCGCGTGCAGGAGGGTGGCGGGCAGCGCCGGTCGCGTGCCGGCGGTGTCCGGCCCCGGGTCCCCCGGGTCGAGCGAGCGCTCGACGCCGTCGAGGCCGGCGGCGAGGGCCGCGGCGGCCGCGAGGTAGGGGTTGGCCGAGCCGTCGCCACCGCGCAGCTCGATCCGGTGCCCGTCGGGCACCCGGATGAGGTGGGTGCGGTCGTTGCCGCCGTAGGTCGCGACCTTGGGCGACCACGAGTGCCCGGACCGCGTCGCGACCGCGCCGGTCCGCTTGTAGGAGTTGACCGTCGGGCCGAGGACGGCCTGCAGGCCGCGCGCGTGCTCGACGAGCCCGGCGAGGAACGCGTACGCCGTCGGGGACAGCCCGAGGCCGCGCGGGTCGCCGTCGTCCGGGAACGTCTCGGCGCCGTCGCGCCACAGCGACAGGTGCAGGTGCAGGCCGCTGCCGGTGCGGTCGCCGAACGGCTTGGGCATGAAGGTCGCCGTCATGCCGCGCTGCTCGGCGAGCACGGAGACGATGTAGCGCATGGCGATGACCCGGTCGGCCGTCGTCAGCGCGTCCGCGAAGGCGAAGTTCTGCTCGAACTGGCCGTTGCCGTCCTCGTGGTCGTTCGCGTAGTTGCCCCAGCCGAGGGCGTTGAGCGCCTTGGAGACCGCCGTGAGGTGCTCGTACATCCGCGTGAGGCCCCGGGCGTCGTAGCACGGGCGCACCGCGACGTCCTTGGGGTCCGCCGGGCGCAGCCGCCCGTCGTCGTCGCGGGCGACGAGGAAGTACTCGACCTCGGCGCCGACCATGAGGTCGAGCCCGAGCGCCGCGGCGCGCTCGAGCTGCGCCCGCAGGACGACGCGCGGCGCGTACGGCCAGGGCCTGCCGTCCACGTGCGGGTCGCAGTGGACGATCGCCAGGCCCGGCCTGACGAACGGGACCGGCATGTACGACCGGACGTCCGGCACGGCCATGACGTCCGGGTCCTTCGGCTCCTGGCCGAGCGCGCCGACGGCGTAGCCGGCGAAGCCGACGCCGTCGCGCTGGAGCTCCTCGACGGCCTCGACCGGCACGAGCTTGGCGCACTGCTTGCCGACGAGGTCGACGAACAGGGCCATGACGAACTCGACGCCGTCCGCGCGGGCCCGGGCGGCGAGGTCGGCGCCCTCCGGCACGGCCTGCGCGGGCAGGCCGACCACCTGCGGCGGGGCGTCGGGGCGTGCGGGGGCGATCGACACCGGGACCTCCTGCGGCGTTAACTGGTGGGAACCTTAGTCACCCATCAGTGAACAGCGCCAGCGTTACGCCGCGATGTCGTCGGCGTTGCGGTCAGGCGAGGTGCCCGTACCCGGTGACCGACAGGAACCGGATCGGCAGCTCGAGGAGCTCCACCGGCCCGTGCGGGCCCTCGCCGTCGAGGACGAGGCAGTCCCCCGGGGCCATCTCGTAGCGGGCCTCGCCGTGGCCGTAGACCATGCGGCCCTCGAGCACGTAGAGGAACTCGGTGCCCGGGTGCTGGAAGAGCGGGAAGACCTCGCTCGCCTCGGTCAGGGTGACGAGCAGGGGCTCGAGCCGCTTGTGCTCCCCGCGCAGGGTCCCGAGCACCTGGTAGAGGTGACCGACGTTGCTGCCCCGCCGCACGATGCGGGCCCCGTGC
>JBQGCR010000538.1:0-3226 GCA_052038585.1 Kineosporiaceae bacterium | reverse complement strand
AAGGTGAGCCCGTACGACGACGCGATCTACATCGCCGACGCCGCCCTCTACCTCAAGGCGACCCAGCCGGACCTCGGCATCGAGAACCCGTACGCCCTCGACCAGGAGCAGTTCGACGCCGCGATCGCCCTGCTCGAGCAGCAGAAGCCGCTCGTCGCCGAGTACTGGGGCGACGTCGTCAAGCAGGGCACGGCGATCGCCAACGGCTCGGTCCTGCAGTCCCAGGGCTGGCAGCTCACGGCGAACCTCGCCAACGCCGACTCCGAGGTGGTCGGCACGGTCAAGCCGAAGGAGGGCGCGACCGGCTGGTCGGACACGTGGATGGTCAAGAAGGGCACCGAGAGCGTCAACTGCGCGTACAAGTGGCTCGACCACGTCGCGAGCCCGCAGGTGCAGGCCCAGATCGCCGAGTACTTCGGCGAGGCCCCGGCCAACGCGAAGGCGTGCGACCTGACGACGAACAAGGACCACTGCGAGCTCTTCCACGCGACGGAGACCGACTACTGGGAGGACGTCTGGTACTGGACGACGCCCACCGAGGAGTGCCTCGACGGCCGCACCGACGTCGAGTGCGTCCCCTACGAGCAGTGGGTCCGCGCCTGGACGACGCTGCGCCAGAGCTGACGGCAGGGCCCACAGCCCCCGAGTCGCCGGAAGGAGAGCGGTGCGCCGCGTCGCGTCGTTCCTGCACCGCCACAGCACGGTCCGGGTGGCAGGGCTGCTCGCCCTGCCACTCGGATGGCTGCTGCTGGTCTACCTCGTCCCGCTCGCGCTGCTCTTCGTCACGGCCCTGTGGCGCACCGACAGCTTCACCGGCCGGGTGCGCCGCGAGCTCACGCTCGACAACCTCCGCGACGTCCTCACCGAGCCGGCGTACCTCGAGACCCTGCTGCGCACGGTCGGCGTCGCCGTCGCCGTCACCCTGCTGTGCGCCGTCCTCGCGCTGCCCATGGCCTTCTTCATGGCCCGGGTCGCCTCGCCCCGCTGGCAGCCCGTGCTCGTCGCGCTCGTCCTCACCCCGCTGTGGGCGAGCTACCTCGTCAAGGTCTACGCGTGGCGGACGATGCTCAACCCCGAGGGCGGGCTCGTCGACGACGTCCTGTCGTCCGTCGGGGCCGGTTCCCCCGGCTACGGGTGGGTCGCCGTCGTCCTCACGCTGACCTACCTCTGGCTGCCCTACATGGTGCTGCCGGTGTACACCGGTCTGGCGCAGCTCAAGGGCTCGCTCCTCGAGGCGTCCTCCGACCTCGGCGCGCGGACGGGGACGACGGTGCGCTCGGTCGTCCTCCCCCTCGTCGCGCCCTCCCTCGTCGCCGGCTCGGTGTTCACGTTCTCGCTCAGCCTGGGCGACTACATCACCGTCCAGCTCGTCGGCGGCACCCGCCAGATGCTCGGCAACGTCGTCTACTCGACCTTCTCGGTGGACCTGCCGTTCGCGGCGGCCGTGGCGACCCTGCCCGTCGTCGTCATGGTCGGCTACCTGCTCGCGGTGCGCCGGACCGGCGCGCTGCAGAACCTGTGAGGCGGCGATGGTCCTCTCCCGCACCGCGAAGTGGCTCCTCGGGGCCGCCATGGCGCTCGGCCTGGCCTTCGTCTACGTGCCGCTGCTCGTCGTCCTGCTCAACTCGTTCAACGCGAGCCGGACGTTCGCCTGGCCCCCGCCCGGGCTGACGACCCGCTGGTGGCGCACCGCCTTCGACAACGAGGGCGTGCGCCAGGCGCTCGTCACCTCGGTGCAGGTGGCGCTGCTCGCGACGGCGATCGCGCTCGTGCTCGGCACGCTCGCCTCGATGGCCGTGACCCGGTACGCCTTCTTCGGCCGCGAGACCGTCTCGCTGCTCGTCGTCCTGCCGATCGCCCTGCCGGGCATCGTCACCGGCCTCGCGCTGAACTCGGTCTTCACCGGCTTCCTCGGCGGGCTGACGTTCACGACCCTCGTCGTCGGGCACGCGACGTTCTGCATCGTCGTCGTCTTCAACAACGCGACCGCCCGGCTGCGCCGGGTCGCCGGGAACGTCGAGGAGGCCTCGATGGACCTCGGCGCGACGCGGGCGACGACGTGGCGTCTGGTGACCTTCCCGGCGCTGCGCTCGGCCCTCGGCGCCGGGGGCCTGCTCGCCTTCGGGCTGTCGTTCGACGAGATCATCGTCACGACCTTCACCGCCGGCCCGGGGATCCAGACGCTGCCGCTGTGGATCTTCCAGAACCTGTTCCGCCCGAACGCCGCCCCGGTCGTCAACGTCGTCGCGGCCCTGCTCGTCGTCGTCTCCGTCCTGCCCGTGTACCTCGCGAACCGGCTCTCGGCGGACAGCGCGACGGGCGGTCGCCTCTGACCCCTCCCCGGCCCCGCCGACCGGTCGCGGGGCGGTGATCGTCAGGTCCGCGGCAGGGGGGTACCGTGCCCTCCATGCGAGTGCTCGTCACCGGGGGCACCGGCACGCTGGGGCGCCGGACCGTCGCGGCGCTGCTGGCGCGCGGCCACCTCGTCACCGTGACGACGTCCCGGGCGACCTCGGTCGCGCCCGACGGCGCGGCCCTCGTGCGCGCCGACGTCCGCGACCGCGACGCCCTGCGCGAGGCGGTGCAGGGCGCCGACGCCGTCGTCCACCTCGCCTCGTCCCCCGGCCGGCAGGCGAGGTCGGTCGACGTCGGCGGCACCTCGACGCTGCTCGGCGTGCTGCGCGACCACGAGGTCAAGCACCTCGTCCACGTCTCGATCGTCGGCTGCGACCGCGCCCCGCTCGGCTACTACCGCGCCAAGCTCGCGGCCGAGGAGCTCGTGCGCCGGGCCGGGCAGCCGTTCACGGTCGTCCGCGCCACGCAGTTCCACCCGTTCGCCGCGGAGCTCCTGCGGCGCCTGCCCGTGACGCCCAAGGGCTGGCTCCTCCAGCCGATCGACGTCGACGACGTCGCGGCCGCCCTCGCCGAGCGCCTCGACGCCGGCGCCGCGAGCGCGCTCGTCGAGGTCGCCGGGCCCGAGGTGCTGCCGGTCGCCGAGCTCGCCCGGATCCTGCGCGAGACCGGACGGCGCGGCCCCCGGCCGACCGTCCGGCTCCCGGGCCGGCTCTCCCACGCCGTCGCGGACGGCGCGCTGACCGCCCCCCTCGCCGCCCGCCCGGGGCGCACGTTCGCCGAGTGGGCGGCCGGCGGGCGGTGACCGTCAGCCGGTGTTCTGCAGGCCGGCCGCGGCACCGTTGACGGTGAGGAGCAGGACGCGGGCCCAGGA
>JBQGCR010000537.1:0-3092 GCA_052038585.1 Kineosporiaceae bacterium | reverse complement strand
GGGGCGGGGGGGGGGGGGGGGGGGGGGGGGGGCGGGGGGGGGGGGGGGGGGGGGCCCCCCCCCCCCCCCCCGGTCCGGTCAGCCGTTCGCGGCGATGGCGTCGGCGATCGTCTTGCCCGCCGAGGTCATGGTCGCCTTCGGGTCGGCGCCGCCGATGATGGCCGAGTACGCCTTGCCGAGCGGCTCCCACACGGCCGCCATGGCCGGGATCGCCGGCATCGGGGCCCCGCCCTCGGCGGCCTGGGTGAAGACGCCGACGTTCGGGTCCGAGGCCGCGACGCTCTGCGCCACCGCGGTCATCGCGGGCGGCAGCTGGGCCCCCTCGTACATCTTCGTCATCGCGTCCTCGGTGTTCATCGACCGGGTGACGAACTCCTGGGCGAAGGCGGCGTTCTTGGCCTTCGACGCGACGTAGAAGCCCTGGACGCCGGCGAAGGGCCGGGCGGGCTGCTGGCCGGCGAAGCCGGGGATCGGCTCCACGGCGTAGTTGATGCCCGACTTCTTGATGTCGGGCAGCGCCCACGGGCCGGAGACGAGGAAGGCGGCCTTGCCGCCGGCGAACAGGGCGATGCTGTTGTCCCCGCTGATGGACCGGCGGAGCACCCCGGAGCCCTTCTCGCCGAGCTGGGCGATCTTCTCCGCCGCGGCGAGCGAGCCGGGCCCGCCGACGCCGAGGTCCTGGGGGTCGTAGTCGCCGTTCGGCTGCGACCCGAAGAGGTAGCCGCCCATCGAGGTGAGGACCGGCTCCATGTGGTACGCGTCGCCGTTCTCGCCCTGCTGGAGGTTGAGCGCGGACTCGACCTTGCCCGCGGCCCGGGCGGCCTCGCCCTGGGCGATCGCGTCGTCGAGCGTCGCCGGCGCCTGCGGGACGACGTCGGTGTTGCGGTAGAGCGCGAGCGCCTCGACGCCGTAGGGCAGCGCGTAGAGCTTGCTGTCGTACGTCGTCGCCTTGACGGCGATCGGCGAGTACGCCGACAGGTCGTCCGCCGTGAGCTGGAGCGGCTGGACGGCACCGTTCTGGACGAGGTTGCCGATCCAGTCGTGCGCGCCGGTGAAGACGTCCGGGCCGTTGCCGGCCGCGTTCGCGGTGATGAAGTTCGCCTGCAGGTCCGCGGAGATGACCTGGACCGCCACGGTGATGCCGTTGTCGGCGGCGAACTGGTCGGCGACGGTCTTGACCGCGGGTGCCTTGAGCTCGTCGGTCCAGATGACGAGGTCGGCGTCGCCGCGGGCCGGCGGGCCGTCCGTCGCGGTCGCGGCGGGGGCGGCGCTCGTCTGCGTCGCCGACGGGGCGGCGTCGCCCGACCCGCCCCCGCCGCAGGCGGTGAGCAGGAGGGCGGCGCCGGCCAGGGTCGCGAACGCACGGCGGTCGATGTGCATGGGGCTCCTTCCGAGGGTGGACGGTCCGCAGGCGTGACGTGCGCCACGCAGGCCGTCGAGTCGAGGTGACGTTATACCGACGACGCAAGTTACGTAACCTTCTTGCGCATCACGGTTCGGACACGGCCTCCCCCCGGCCCCGGGGGCCTCCGGGCCGCGCGCTAGGGTTCGCCCGTGCCGACGTCCCCCCGGAGGGTGCGCCTCGCCGACGTCGCCGCGCGCAGCGGCGTCTCGGAGGCGACGGTCAGCCGCGTCCTCAACGGCAAGCCGGGCGTCAGCGAGGCCCAGCGCAAGGCGATCCTGCGCGCCCTGGAGGAGCTCGGCTACGAGCGTCCCGCCCGGGTGCGCGGCAAGGCCGCGGGGCTCATCGGCCTCATCGTCCCGGAGCTGTCGAACCCGGTCTTCCCGCTCTTCGCCCAGACGATCGAGACGGCCCTGGCGGCCCACGGCTACACGACCGTGCTGTGCACGCAGACCCCCGACGGGGTCCACGAGGACAGCTACGTGGGCATGCTCCTCGAGCGCGGCGTGGCGGGCATCGTCTTCGTCTCCGGCATCCACGCCAACGTCGACACCGACCTCGCTCGCTACCGCGCCCTGCGCGAGCGGGGACTGCCCATCGTCCTGGTCAACGGCTACCAGCCGGGGGTCGACGCACCCTTCCTGAGCTGCGACGACGCGACCGGGGTCGACCTCGCGGTCGAGCACCTCGCCGGCCTCGGGCACCGCCGGATCGGGCTGGCGATGGGCCCGGCGCGGTACGTGCCGTCGCGCCGCAAGATCGAGGGCTTCCACGCGGCGATGCGCCGCCACCTCGACCCGGCGCCGACCTCGGAGGAGGTCGCCGCGCTCGTCGAGACCACCGTCTTCTCCGCCGAGGGCGGCGCGGACGCCACCGCCGCGCTGCTCGACCGCGGGGTCACCGCCGTCGTCTGCGGCTCCGACGTCATGGCCTTCGGCGCGCTGCGCGCCGCCCGGGCCCGTGGGCTCTACCGGCCCGAGGAGCTGTCCGTCGTCGGCAGCGACGACACGGCGGTGCTCGAGTTCATCGACCCGCCCCTGACGAGCGTGCGCCAGCCGGTCCGCGACATCTCCGCGGCCGCCGTCCGGGCGCTGCTCGACGAGATCGCCGGCCGGCCCGCGCCGCGGGCGGAGTACATGTTCCGGCCGGTCCTCGTCGTCCGGGGCTCGACGGCGCCGCCCCCCGTCACGGACGGGATCCACGAGACGCAAGTCTGACGCTTCTTGCGTGGACTCTTGCGTGCGGCGTCGACGGCGGCGAGACTGCCGTCACCGTCCGCACGACCCGTCCGGCGACGACGCCGACCACCCCGGAGCCCGCCATGTCCCTCGCCCCCGCCCGCCCGACGACGGACGGGACGCTGCTCGGCCAGCCGCACCACGACCCGTCCGTCGCCTGGTGCGACACCCCCGCCCCCGAGCTCGGCGACCGGGTGCGGCTGCGGGTGCACGTCCCGGCGGGCTCCCCCGCCCGGCACGTCGTCCTGCGCGTGGTCCGCGACGGCGAGCCGCTCCTCGTCCCGGCCGAGCCGACCGCCGACGACGACGCGGGGACGACGTGGACGGCGACCTTCGAGGTGCACAACCCCGTCTCGTCCTACCGGTTCTTCGTCGACGGCGCCGACGGCTCGTACGGCTGGCTCAACGGGTCCGGTCTGCACCCGCGGGACGTGACCGACGCCCACGACTTC
>JBQGCR010000536.1:0-11860 GCA_052038585.1 Kineosporiaceae bacterium | reverse complement strand
ACCTGCGCCAGGCCGAGGACGACGGCGACCGGCGCGAGCCACCGGGTCGCCGGGGCCGACGCGCCGAGGACCACGACGGCCTGCCCGGAGCCGTGGCCGCCGTGGTCGAGCAGCAGCCGCAGCCCGGTCACGCCGCCGTCCGGCCGGGCCCCCACCGGTGCGGCGACGAGCGCGACGTGGGCGGCCAGCCCGGCGAGGGCCAGGCGCCGGGTCAGCCGCCACGTCGCGGCGTCCGGCCCGGCCCACAGCGACCGGGCGCACGTCAGGCACAGGGCGGACAGGAGCACCATCGCGAAGCCGAGGACGACCGCGACCCCCGTCCCGCCGGCGGCGAGGAGCAGGACGTGCACCGCCGCGCAGGCACCGGCGGTCAGTGCGGCGACCCGGCCCGCGGATCGCGCGCGGACGTCGGCGCGTGCTGCGGGCACGGCGACCTCCAGGGGTCGGGGACCGGTGGACCGGCTGGTCGCGCGCACGCTACCTCCGCGACGTTTCCGACGCCGGAGCCGGCGATGAACGAGGATGACCTCCCGTGACGCGCCTCGTGAACCGCCCCGAGAACGGCCGGCCGGTCGGCGAGCCGGTGCCAGGCTGGACACCTCGGCAGGCCGTGCGCCCCGACGTGCTCGCCGGCCGGACGTGCCGCCTCGAGAGCCTGCGTCCGGACCACCACGCCGGTCTGCACGAGGCCCTTCACGCCGGCGGCGACGACCTGTGGACCTACCTGTCGGCCGACGGGCCGTTCCCCGACGCCGCGGCCACGGGCCGGTGGCTCGCCTCGCTGGTCGAGCAGCCCGGCGCGTGGCCGCTCGCCGTCGTCGTCGACGGCCGCCCGGCCGGCGTCGCCTGCTACCTGCGCACCGACCCGGCCAACGGCTGCGTCGAGATCGGGTCCATCGCGTTCTCCCCCGCGCTGCAGCGGACGACGGCCGGCACCGAGGCGCTCGTGCTCATGGCCCGGCACGCCCTGGGCGACCTCGGCTACCGCCGCCTCGAGTGGAAGTGCGACGCGCTCAACGCGCCGTCGGTGGCGGCGGCACTGCGGCTCGGCTTCACCCCGGAGGGCGTGCACCGGCAGGCGCTCGTGACGAAGGGCCGCAACCGGGACACCGCCTGGTTCTCGGTCCTGGACCACGAGCACGAGGCGCTCGCGGCCGCGTGGAACGCCTGGCTCGACCCGGCTAACTTCGACGCCGAGGGCCGTCAGCGCACCGCGCTGTCGGACCTCACCGCCGCCGTCCGGCGCAGCCACCACAGCCCCAGCACCGGCAGCACGAGCGGGACGAACACGTAGCCGGCGCCGAAGTCGGACCACACGGTGGCGTCCGGGAAGTCGTTCGGGACCAGGACGGTGAACGCCCCGACGGCGAGGACGCCGACGAGCTCGACGCTCACCGCGGCGGTCGCCAGGCGCCGTGCGCCGGCGCCGTGCCGGGCGAGGCCGACCGTCGCCAGGACGTAGACGACCGCGGCGAACGCGCTCAGCGAGTAGGCGATCGGCGCCTCGGAGAAGCGTGTCGAGATCTGGACGACCGACCGGCTCACCGAGCCGACGGCCATGACGGCGTAGAGGAACACGAGCACCCGGCCGAAGCCGGTCGCCGTCGGCCCCGCCGTCGGCCGCTCAGCCACGCGGCACCACCCCGTCCCACGTCTGGACCATCCGGGCCGTCATCGCCATGACGGTCAGCCCGGCGACGGCGACGACGAGGTTGCTCCACCGCGTCGGCTCGGCGAGCGACCACAGCACGGCGAGCGGCAGGACCACCGCGGTGCCGACGAGGTAGGCGAGGAAGACGACGAGCTCGGCGGGGCGCTCGCCGCCGGCCATGGCGACCAGCGCGGAGCCGGCCAGGACGAGGTAGACGACCTCGACGACGGCGCAGCCGGCGAGCACGACCCGCCCGGGCGGGCGGCCGAGCCCGGCGACGACGCCGGCCCCGACCGCGAGGGCGAGCGCGGCGCCGACGACGGCGCCCACGAGCAGGTCGTTCACCCGGACAGGTTCTCAGACGGCGCTCAGAGGTCGAGCGCCAGGACCGATCCCCCGTCGACGCGCCAGCCCGACCCGACGACGAAGCTCGCCCGCTCGGAGCAGAGGAACGCGATGACGCCGGCGACCTCGTCGGCCCGCCCCCGGCGCTCCAGCACGAGGTGCGGCCGGTCCTGCGCGAGGAAGCCGGCGATCGCGTCGTCGACGCTCGTCCCCTCCTCCTCGGCCTTGCTCTCCATCATCGCGTCCGTCATCGGCGTCTCGATGAACGCCGGCTGGACGCAGTTCACGAGCACCCCCTTGCGCGCGTAGACCTGGCTGAGCGCCTTGGCGAAGCTCGCGACGCCGACCTTGGCGACGTTGTAGACGACCTCGTCCGGGTAGGACTGCGCGGCGTTCTCGCTCGTGACGAAGACGACGCGGCCCCAGCCGCGCTCGGCCATCCCCGGCACGAGCGCCTTGGCCATCCGCACCCCGGACATGAGGTCGACGTGGAAGGACTCGGCCCAGTCCTCCTCCGTCGGCTCGAGCGGGTCGCCCTTGGCCCCGGTGACCCCGGCGGCGTGGACGAGGACGTCGACGTCCCCGGCCGCCTCGGCGACCGTGCGGGCCCCGTCCGGCGTCGAGAGGTCGGCGACGACCGTGGGCACGTCCCGGCCGAGCTCGGCGACGGCCCGCGCGAGGGAGCCCGCGTCGGTGTCGGTGAGGACGACCTCGACCCCCTCGGCGAGCAGGTCCCTCGCGGTCGCGAGGCCGATCCCGCCCGCCCCGCCCGTGACGACGGCCCGACGGCCGCTGATCCCCAGATCCATGGTCCGAACCTAGGCGCGCGCCGGCCGGGCGCCACCGCAGGCGGCGGGAAGGGCGGGGCACCCGCCGACGTTACGGGCGGCATGGACCACGTCGACCGTTTCCGCACCGCCCAGCGACTCGTGGACGACGGCGACCCGCGTGCGGCCCTGCAGCTGCTCACCCCGCTGCTCGACGGGCCGGACGCGACGCCGTCGGTGCTGCTCGTCGCCGCCCGCGCCTGCTACGCCAGCGCCTCCCTCGACCGCGCGGAGGCGCTGTTCCGCCGGGTCGTGGACGCCGACCCGAGCGACCACTACGCCCACGCGGCGCTCGGGCGCACCCTCGCCCGGCGCAGCCAGCACCGGGAGGCCGTCGGGCACCTCCGGCTCGCCACGGCCCTCGACCCCGAGCCCTGGTACGCCCAGGCGCTCGCGACGTCCGAGGCCGCCCTCGGGCACCGTCCCCGCCCTGGTGACGCTGCGCGAGGGGAGGATGCCCCGCAGTGACCAGGCGTCCGCCTCGCAGTCACACGTCGTGAGCGAGGCTGACGTGGGACGGATCCCCGCCTAGTCTGCTCACGCTCGGTCGCGCGTCCGGCGCACCGGCGTGAGCGGACAGGAGGCCCCCGGTGCAGACGTCGGCGCCGTCGTCGCGACGCGAGGCCCGGCTGCACTCCCGGCCCTCGCGGCTCGCCCGGGCGGCGCGGGTCGTCGTCGCGCTCGCCGTCGTCGCGGCCCTCGTCGTCGGGGGCGCGGTCATCGTCTTCGGGCCGCAGGAGGTCCTCGACCGGGTCGCACTGCGCCAGGAGCGGGCGTGCCCGGCCGCGCGGATCACCCTCTCCGCGACGCCCGGCGTGGCGCCGGTCCTGCGCGAGGCCCTGAGCGCGGCAGGGGCCCGGCGCCTGCCCGACGGCTCGTGCCTCGCGGCGGAGGTCGTCGAGCAGCCTGCCGCCGACGCCCTCGCCGGCTTCCAGGTCCTGCCGCGCGACCGCTGGCCCCAGCTGTGGGTGCCGGACTCGTCGGCGTGGGCCAGCCAGGGCACCTCGCTGGACCTGCGCAGCTCCGCGACCCTCGCGACCTCCCCCGTCGTCCTCGCGACGAGCGCCCGGGTGGTCACGGCCCGCGGCTGGGACGCCGCGCCGCCCTCGTGGGGCCAGGCGCTCACCTCCGGGCTGCCCCTCGCCGCACCCGACCTCGCCGGCTCCAGCGAGGCGCTCAGCGCGCTCGTGGCGCTGCGCGCCACCTCCGGGGACGACGGCGAGCGGGCCGTCGCGGCGGCCGCGCTCGCCGCGCAGCGCGCCGGGGTCGCCACCGTGGCCGAGGCGCTCGACCTCGCGGCGGGCGACAGCAGCACCGCCCCGCTCGTGCCGCTGTCGGAGCAGGCCGTCACGGCCGCGACCGCCGGGGTGCGCGAGCCGTCCCTGACCGCCGTCTACCCGGCCCCCGGCTCCCCGGTGCTCGACTACCCGCTCCTGCGTGTCGGCACGGCCCGCTGGGACGAGCGGACGCGGCAGGCGGCCGACGCGGTGCGAGCGGTCCTCACCGGCGAGCCGGCGCGCACCCGTCTGGCCGACGCGGGGTTCCGCGACGCGCGCGGCGCCCGCCCGCCGGGCTCGGACGTCCCGGAGACGGTGCAGCCGCTGCGGATCGACGCCGTCGCCCAGCTGACCGCGGTCGTGACGCAGCTGCGCCGGCTCGCGACGCCGACGCGGATGATCGTCGCCATGGACGTCTCCGCCTCGATGCGGGCGCAGGCCGGTCCCGGCCTGACGCGGATCGCCCTCGTGCGGGCGGCCGCGGCCGGGGCGCTGGCGCTGCTGCCGGACACCGACGCCGTCGGCGTCTGGACGTTCGCGGGCCGGCGCGACGGGCGCCCGCCGTGGGACGAGGTGTCCGCGGTGGCCGAGCTCGGCGACAAGGCCTCGGCGACCGGGCACCGGGCGACCGTCTCCGGGACGCTCGACCGGCTACCCGACGCGCTGCGCGCGGACGGCACGGGGCTGTACGCGACGGCGGTCGCGGCGGTCCGGCGGGCCCGCGAGGTCTACGACCCCAACGCGAGCAACGTCGTCGTCCTGCTCACCGACGGCGCGAACGACGACCCGCGGGGTCCCTCGCTGGCCGAGGCCGTCGCCGCGCTGCAGGTCGACTCGGCGTCCCCGCCCGTCCGGCTCATCGCCGTCGGAATCAGCGCCGACGCCGACCTGCGCGCGCTGACCCGCCTCGCCGAGGCCACGCCGAACGGCAGGGCCTACCGGGCGGCCGGCCCCGACGAGCTGCGCACCGTGCTCTTCGACGCGCTGAGCTCGCGGGGCTGACCGGCCGCCGCGGCGCCGCCGTCAGTCGACGACGACGACGAGGTCGCCGCCCTCGACCTGCTGGACGGCGCCGATCGCGACCCGCTGGACCGTGCCGGCGACCGGCGTCGTGATCGAGGCCTCCATCTTCATCGCCTCGATCGTCGCGACGGTCGCCCCGGCCTCGACCGTGTCGCCCTCGGCGACGCTGAGCGAGACGACGCCGGCGAACGGCGCCGCGACGTGCCCCGGACGGTTCGGGTCGGCCTTCTCCGCCGCCTTGACCTCGACGGCGATCCGCTTGTCGCGCACCTGGATCGGGCGCAGCTGGCCGTTCAGCGTCGTCATGACGGTGCGCATGCCGCGCTCGTCGGCGTCCCCGACGGCCTCGAGCCCGGCGATGAGGCGCACGCCCTTGCCGAGGTCGACGACGTGCTCCTCCCCCGGCCGCAGCCCGTAGAGGTAGTCGACGGTGTCGAGCACCGAGACGTCGCCGTAGGTGTCCCGGACGGCCGTGAAGTCCTTCGTCGGGCCGGCGAAGAGCAGCCGGTTGAGCGTGCCGCGCCGGTCGCCGGCGAGGGCCTTGCGGTCGTCCTCGGACAGGTCGGCGACCCGCGGCTTGACGGTGCGCCCGGCGAGCGCCTTGCTGCGGAACGGCTCCGGCCAGCCGCCCGGCGGGTCGCCGAGCTCGCCGCCGAGGAAGCCGATGACCGAGTCGGGGATGTCGAACCGCTCGGGGTTCTCGGCGAACTCCTTCGGGTCGGCGCCGACGGCGACGAGGTGCAGGGCGAGGTCGCCGACGACCTTCGAGGACGGCGTCACCTTGACCAGGCGCCCGCAGATCCGGTCGGCGGCGGCGTACATCTCCTCGATCTGCTCGAACTTCTCCCCGAGGCCGAGGGCGATCGCCTGCTGGCGCAGGTTCGACAGCTGGCCGCCCGGGATCTCGTGGTCGTAGACCCGTCCGGTCGGCGAGGGCAGGCCGGACTCGAAGGGCTTGTAGACCCGGCGGACCATCTCCCAGTAGGGCTCGAGGTCCGTGACCGCCCGCAGGTCGAAGCCGGGGTCGCGCTCGGTGTGGGCGAGCGCGGCGACGAGCGCCGACAGCGGGGGCTGGCTCGTCGTCCCGGCCATCGACGCGCTCGCGGCGTCGACCGCGTCGACGCCGGCGGCGACCGCCGCCATGAGCGTCGCGAGCTGGCCGCCCGCGGTGTCGTGGGTGTGCAGGTGCACGGGCAGGTCGAACCGCTCGCGCAGCGCGGTGACGAGCCTCGCCGCGGCAGCGGGGCGCAGCAGGCCCGCCATGTCCTTGATGGCGAGCAGGTGGGCGCCGGCCTCGACGATCTCGTCGGCGAGGCGGAGGTAGTAGTCGAGGGTGTAGAGCTTCTCGGCCGGGTCGAGCAGGTCCGCGGTGTAGCACAGGGCCACCTCCGCGACGGTCGTCCCGGTCTCCCGGACCGCACGGATCGCCGGGCGCATCTGCTCGACGTCGTTGAGGGCGTCGAAGATCCGGAAGACGTCGAGGCCCGTCGCCGCCGCCTCGTGGACGAAGGCGTCGGTGACCTCGGTCGGGTAGGGCGTGTAGCCGACGGTGTTGCGCCCCCGCAGGAGCATCTGCAGGCAGAGGTTCGGCATCGCCTCGCGCAGGGCGGCCAGGCGCTCCCACGGGTCCTCGCCGAGGAAGCGCAGGGCGACGTCGTACGTCGCGCCGCCCCAACACTCGACGGACAGCAGCCCCGGCGTCATCCGGGCGACGTAGGGTCCGGCGGCGAGCAGGTCGCGCGTCCGCACCCGCGTCGCGAGCAGGGACTGGTGGGCGTCGCGGAAGGTCGTGTCGGTGATCTGGACCGCCGTCTGGGCGCGCAGCCACGTCGCGAAGCCCTCGGGCCCGAGCTCGAGCAGGCGCTGGCGCGAGCCGTCCGGGGCGGGGGCGGACACGTCGACGGCGGGCAGCTTGGCGGCGGGGTGCAGGGTGACCGGGGCGTCGCCGTGCGGCTTGTTCACCGTGACGTCGGCGAGCCACGTGAGGAGCTTCGTGCCGCGGTCGCTGCTGCCCCGGGCGGTGACGAGGTAGGGCCGCTCGTCGATGAAGGACGTCGGCACGCCGCCGGCGACGAAGTCGGGCTCGGCCATGACGGCCTGGAGGAACGGGATGTTCGTCGAGACGCCGCGGATCCGGAACTCCGCGAGCGCCCGCTGGGTGCGCGAGACGGCGGCGGCGAAGTCGCGGCCGCGGCAGACGAGCTTGACGAGCATCGAGTCGAAGTGCGGGCTGATCGAGGCGCCGGCGTGGATCGTGCCGCCGTCGAGCCGGACGCCCGCGCCGCCCGGGGAGCGGTAGGTGTTGATGACGCCGGTGTCGGGACGGAACCCGTTCGCCGGGTCCTCCGTGGTGATCCGGCACTGCAGCGCCGCCCCGCGCAGCGTGATCGAGTCCTGGGCCAGGCCGAGGTCGGCCAGGGTCTCCCCCGACGCGATCCTCATCTGGGCCTGCACGAGGTCGACGTCCGTCACCTCCTCGGTGACGGTGTGCTCCACCTGGATCCGCGGGTTCATCTCGATGAACACGTGCTTGCCGGCGTTCGCGCCCGCGGTGTCGAGGAGGAACTCGACCGTGCCCGCGTTGACGTAGCCGACCTCCGTGGCGAAGGCGACGGCGTCGCGGCACAGCGCGTCGCGGATCGCGGGGTCGAGGTTCGGCGCCGGGGCGATCTCGACGACCTTCTGGTGGCGCCGCTGCACCGAGCAGTCGCGCTCGAACAGGTGCACCGCCTCGCCGGTGGCGTCCGCGAGCACCTGCACCTCGATGTGCCGCGGCCGCAGGACGGCCTGCTCGATGAACATCGCCGGGTTGCCGAAGGCGCCCTCCGCCTCGCGCATCGCCGAGGAGAGGGCCTCGCGCAGCGCGTCGGGGGTCTCGACCCGGCGCATGCCGCGCCCGCCGCCGCCCGCGACCGCCTTGGCGAAGACGGGGAAGCCGATCTCCTCCGCGGCCGCGACGAGGGTGTCGAGGTCGTCCGAGGGCTGCGAGCTCTTGAGCGTGGGGACGCCCGCGGCCTTGGCAGCGGCGAGCGCGCGGACCTTGTTCCCCGTCGTCGTCAGGACGTCCGCGGCCGGCCCGACGAACGTGATGCCGTTGTCGGCGCACGCCTGCGCGAGCTCGGGGTTCTCCGAGAGGAAGCCGTAGCCCGGGTAGACGGCGTCGGCCCCGGACTCGCGGGCGACCCTGATGATCTCGGAGACGTCGAGGTAGGCCCGCACGGGGTGACCCCGCTCGCCGATGAGGTAGGACTCGTCCGCCTTGATCCGGTGGACCGCGTTGCGGTCCTCCCAGGGGAAGACGGCGACGGTGCGGGCGCCGAGCTCGTAGGCGGCCCGGAAGGCCCGGACGGCGATCTCGCCGCGGTTGGCGACCAGGATCTTGGCGAACATGCGGTGGACCCTCCAGCGGGCGGGGGTACGGGCGGTTCCTCGCGCCCTCGCGAGTTGGTCGTCAACCTACCCGCGGTCCCCGCCCCACGCCGTCCCCGGTCCACCCCCCTCCCCGGTGATCATGAACGATGGAGCGGTGATCATGAACGGTTGACCGGCGTCAGCCCATGGCGTTGTGGCGGTCGGGGCGGATCCGGAGGATGAGCCGCGTCTGGTCGCGGCCGCCCCACCACGGGTAAGGCCCGCCGGTGTAGCGCTGCGACAGCGCCTCGATGTGCTCGGCGCCGCCCTCGGCGGTGATGCCGACGACCTCGCCGCGCACCTCGTGGTACCGGAACGGGTTGCCCGGGTCGCTCACGGTGAGGGCCACGCGCGGGTCGCGACGGATGTTGCGCACCTTCTGGTAGCCCTCGACGGTGTTGACGAGGACGTGCGTCCCGTCGGTGTCCACCCAGGTCTGCGTCACCTGCGGCGATCCGTCCGGCATCGTCGTCGCGAGGAAGCAGGGGCTCGGCGCCCTGAGCAGGGCGAGCAGGTCGTCGGGCAGCGCGAGGGCGTCGGTCACGCGCCCAGCATGGCCCGGCCCGCGCGCCGCCGCTCAGCGGGCGGCGACCTCGAGGCCGCGCAGCCCGCGGATGACGAACTCGGGACGGCGCTCGGGCTCGCCGGCGAGGACGACGCCGGGCAGGGCGGTCCGCAGGGCCGACAGCACCGACTGGACCTCGACCCGGGCGAGCGGGCCGCCGAGGCAGAAGTGGATGCCGGCCCCGAAGGCGATGTGCGGGTTGGGGTTGCGCGCGACGTCGAAGGTGTCGGCGTCGGCGAAGACGGCCGGGTCGCGGTTCGCCGCGCCGAGGAGGGCCGCCACCTTCGTGCCCTCGGGCACCGTCGTGCCCGCGACGACGACGTCCCGGGTCACCGTCCGCTCGAACAGCTGGAGCGAGGAGTCGAAGCGGAGCATCTCCTCGGCGGCGGACGGCACGAGCGTCGCGTCCGCGACGACGCGCTCCCACTGGTCCCGCCGGCGCAGCAGGGCGTTCAGGCCGTTGCCGACGACGTTGACCGTCGCCTCGTGGCCGGCCATGAGGAGGAGCACGCAGGTGCCGACGACCTCGTCCTCGCTGAGCCGGTCGGCGCCGTCGCTCGCCCGGACGAGGTCGGTGACCATGTCGTCGTCCCGCGGGTGCGCGCGCCGGTCCGCGACGAGGTCGCGCAGGTAGGCGACGAAGGCCGCGGACGCCGCCTCGGCCTCGAGCCGCTGAGGCTCGGGCAGCCCGTACTCGTACATCTTGACGATGGCGTTCGACCACGGCCGCAGCAGGTGCCGGTCCGCCGCCGGCACCCCGAGGAGCTCGGCGATGACCTCGACCGGCAGCGGCTCGGCGACGACGGCGAGCAGGTCGGCGCTGCCGTCGTCGTCCACCTGCTCGGCGAGCGTCGCGACGAGCGAGGTGGCGAGCTCGCCGATCCACGGGCGCATCCGCTCCACGTGCCCGCGGCCGAAGGCGCCGGCGACGAGGCGGCGCAGGCGCGTGTGCGTCGGCGGCTCGTTCTCCAGGATCGAGGTCCGGTGGAGCATGTTGAACGCCGGGAAGAGCTCCGCCGGCTCCTTGTCCTTCCAGACCCGGCCGAGCGAGCGGTCGCGCAGGACGGCGTCGCACGCCGCGTGGCTCACAGCGACGAACAGGCCGAGCTGCTCGTGGTGGTGCACGGGGCCGGCCTCGCGCAGCACGGCGAAGGCCGGGTACGGGTCGGCGAGGAAGGCGGGGTCGGTCGGGTCGAACATCTCTGCCACGAGCGGGACGCTAGCCGACCGTCGTCAGCGGCCCGCGGGCACCACGTCGGCGAGCCGGCTCACGAGCTCCGGCACGAGCTCCCACGAGGCCGGGTCGTCGACCCGCGGCATCGACACGATCGCCTGGTCGACCCCGACGGCCGCGTAGGCGGCGTACCGCTCGACGGCCTGGTCGACCGTGAGCGTGCCGTCGGAACCGGTGCGGGAGAGGGAGAGGACGCCGAGCGTCGTCCGCTCGATGTCGGCGTAGTCGCGCCCGAGCCGGTCGCAGTGCTCGCGCAGCACGGCGAGCTTGGCCGCGACGCCGTCCGGGCCCATCTCGAAGATGTTGCAGGCGTCGGCGTACTCGGCGACCATCCGCAGCGTCTTCTTCTCCCCCGTCCCGCCGACGAGCACCCGGGGGTGCGGGTCCGACAGCGCCTGCGGGGAGTTCAGCGGGCGCTCGAGCGTGTAGTGCGTGCCACGGTAGGGGCTCTCGTCACCGCGCCACATCTGGTGCGCGATCCGCAGCGTCTCCTCCAGCCGCTCGAAGCGCTCGGCGAGCGGCGGGTACGGCACGCCGAGGCCGACGTGCTCGTCCTCGTTCCACGCGGCTCCGATGCCGAACCACGCCCGGCCGTCGGAGAGGACGTCGAGCGTCGTCGCCGTCTTCACGAGCACGCCCGGGTGCCGGTACGTCACGCCGGTGACCATGGTGCCGAGGGTGATCCGCTCGGTGACCGCGGCGAGGTGGGCCAGCGTCGACCAGCCCTCGAGCATGTCGTTCTCCGGCGGGCCGACGAACTCGATCTGGAAGAAGTGGTCCATGACCCAGAGGCTGTCCATCCCGGCCGCCTCGGCGTCCCGGGCGACCCGGCGCAGGGTGGCGCCGAGCTCGCGGGGGCCGCCGGGCCAGGTGAAGTCGGGGATCTGCAGTCCGAGGCGCATGCCGCCATCCTCACCCCGCCCGCCGGCGGCGGCCACCCGCGCGGCTAGCGTGGCCGGCATGGCACGCACCATCGCGACGAACACGACGGTCGACCGGGACGGGCTGCTCGAGTTCGTCCGCCCGCGGCACCACGGCATCCTGCTCACCCGGCGCACTGACGGCGGCCCGCAGGGGTCGCCGGTGACGATGGGCGTCGACGACGCCGGGCGCATCGTCGTCTCGACCTACCCCGACCGGGCCAAGGCGAACAACGCCCGGCGCGACCCGCGGGTCAGCGTCGTCGTCCTGTCCGACGACTTCGGCGGGGCGTGGGTGCAGGTCGACGGCGAGGCCGAGGTGATCGACCCGCCGGACTCCGTCGAGCCGCTCGTCGACTACTACCGCTGCATCGCCGGCGAGCACCCGGACTGGGACGAGTACCGCGAGGCCATGCGCCGCCAGGCCAAGACCCTCATCCGCGTCACCCCGACCCGGTGGAGCCCGGTGGCCACCGGCGGCTTCCCCGCCCGCCTCGCCGACGACTGACGACTGACGACGTCGACCCCGGCGGGTGGGGGGGCAGGTAAGTGGCGGCCGCGCGGGGGGGTGTGGGGGCGTGTGCGGGCCCCCGGGGGGGGGCGCGGG
>JBQGCR010000535.1:0-3051 GCA_052038585.1 Kineosporiaceae bacterium | reverse complement strand
GCGACCGTGCCCGGCGCCTGCCGGGTCACCGCGCTCCAGGCGCGGCCGTCCCACCAGCGCTGCAGGCCGGCGTGGGTCGCGTCGGGGTACCAGCCGGGCGGGGGGAGGCTCACGCGCACCAGGGTGGCACGGCGCGGCTAGGCCCCGACCACCCGGTCCCGGCCGCCGCGCTTGGCCCGGAACATCGCCTCGTCGGCGGTGTCGAGGACCTCGCGCCACCAGCGGGCCCGGCCGACGGCCGCCCCGACGCTCACCGTCGTCCGCGCCGGACCGTCCGGGCCGTGCCGCAGGGCCGCGACGACGGACCGCAGCCGCTCGCCGAGCGCGGCGACGGCGTCCCGGCTCACGGCGGGGTCGACGAGCCGGCCCGGCGGCGGGTGGACGACGACGACGAACTCCTCGCCGCCCCAGCGGGCGACGGCCCGGCCGGCGTCCCCGACCTCGGCGGCCAGGCACGCGGCGATCCGGCAGAGCACGTCGTCGCCGACGTCGTGGCCGAAGCGGTCGTTGACCGTCTTGAAGTAGTCGACGTCGACGACGAGCACCCCGAGGTCGGCCAGCGGGTCGACGCCCGCGAGCGCCTCGTCGAGGCCGCGCCGGTTGAGCAGCCCGGTCAGCGGGTCGGTCGAGGCGACCCGGGTCAGGGTCTCGGCGAGCGCCTCGAGGTGGCGCCGCTCGCCCTCGAAGCCGGCCCGCGTCCACACGAGGTCGTAGAGCCCGCGGACCTGGGCGCGGTGGCGCACCCAGAGCCCGGAGGCGACGGCGGCGGCGTCCCGCCAGGCCGCCTCGAGGTCCCCGGCGTCCTCGAAGGCGAGCGAGCGCTCGAGCCGGGCGAGGTCGCCCTCGACGTCGGAGGCGGCCTTGTCGAGCTCGGTGACGGCGGCGTCGAGCTCGACCGTCGCCTCGACGGGCCGGCCGAGCGCCCGCAGGCAGCGGCCCCGCACGAGACGCAGCACCGGCGCCTGCCCGATCCCCGGGTGCCGGCCGTACCGGGCCTCGACCCGCGCGAGGACCTCCCACGCCTGCGCGGGCCGGCCGAGCCGGCACAGCGCGTCGGCGACCAGACGCGGTCCGTCGACGCCCTCCCACGCGTCGCCGTGGCGGCCCTCGGCGACGGCGCGGGCGGCGCGCAGCGCCTCGGTGAACAGCCGCTCCCGGTCGGCCCGGCCGAGCTGCTCGTCCGGCAACGCGCCGCGCGCGAGCAGGCTCTCGGCGAGGTTGTGCAGGAGCGAGGCGACCTGCCCGCCGGGCGTCGCGGGGTCGACCCCGGCGTCGATCCCCTCCCGGTAGAGCCGGACCGCCTGGTCGTAGGCGTGCAGCTCGTAGGCGACGATGCCGAGCTGGTTGTCGATCCTGGCCTGCGCCGGCAGCCGGGCCGCCCAGCCGTCGAGCGCCGCGAGGCCGGGGACGACGGCGCCGAGGGCGGGCGGCTCGCCCCGCGCCGTCGTCCCGGCCTGCCAGCCGAGCAGGCCCCGGACGACGAGGTCGAGGCACGCGGACACCTCGCCGGCGCGGATGCAGACGACGGCCGCCTGGACGTACGAGGCCGCCGAGAGGTGCCACAGCCCCGCGGCCTCGTAGAGCTCCCCGGCCCGCACCGCCTCGCGGGCCGGCGGCTCGTCGGCGTCGTCGGTCCGCAGGTTCGCGACGAGCTTGGACCGCACGTCGTGGACGACGGCGCGCAGCGCCAGCGAGGCCGGGTCGTCGTCCCGCGGCAGCGCGTCGAGCAGCGGCCGGGACCGCTCGACGGCGGCCTCGACGCCCGCGAACGGCGTCGTCACGCGCAGCGCGTCGCCGGCCCAGGCGAGCACCCGGGCGACGACGTCGGCGGCCGGGCCGCTCACCCCGGCCCCGGCCCGGCGTCCCCCGAGGCGACCGTGCGGTTGCGGCCACCGGACTTCGCCGCGTAGAGCGCCGCGTCGGCGCGCGCGAGCAGCTCGGACGCCTCCTCGGCGGCGCCGTGCGCGACGCCGACGCTCACGGTGAGGCGCAGCCCGACGGCACCGGCCGCCCACGTCCGATCCTCGACGGCGCGGCGCACCAGTTCGCCGAGCGTGCGGGCCTCCTGCTCGCCGGCGCCCGGGGCGACGACGACGAACTCCTCGCCGCCCCATCGGGCGACGTGGCCGTCGTCGGCGACGACGTCGGCGAGCAGCCCCGCGAGCTCGACGAGCAGCCGGTCGCCGAGCTCGTGGCCGAAGGTGTCGTTGACGCCCTTGAAGCCGTCGAGGTCGACGACGGCCACGGCGAGAGCGGCACCGGCGGGCAGCTCGTCGACGAGCCGCTCCACCGAGCGCCGGTTGCCGGCCCCGGTGAGCGGGTCGGCCTCGACGGTGCGGGCGAGGGCGTCGGCCCGCTCGACGAGGGCCCGCCGCTCCCCCTCGACGCGCGCCCGGGACAGCACCTGGCCGAGGAAGCCGCCGACGTGCTGCTGGTGCCGCCCGAGGGTCTCGGCGGCGACCCGGCGCAGGTCGTCGACGGCGCCCGGCAGGTCCCCGGCGGCCCGGCGCACGTGGGAGCGCAGCGCGAGGGCCGTGACGAACCCGCCGAGGTCCCACCCCGGGTCGAGCGAGCCCAGCGCCTCGTCGAGCAGCGGCAGCGCGGCCGCGGTCCGGCCGAGCTCGGCCAGGCACGCCGCCCGGGTCACGAGCAGCTCGGGGTGCGAGCCCGTCGCGAACCGCCAGGCGGCCTCGACGTGGGTCCAGGCGCCCGCCGCGTCGCCACGGCCGAGGGCGGCCGCGGCCCGCAGCCGGGGCGCGTCGACCCGGCGGACGTCGTCGCCGTCGCCGTCCCGCTCGAGCGCCTCGGCGAGGGCCTCGAGGTCGTCGGCGAGCCCGGCGCGGGCGGGGCCGGGCAGCGGGTCGAGGAGGTCGAGCAGCCGGGCCTCGACGACGCCGGCGCCGGCGAGGGTGGCCGCCGACCACAGGTCGGCCAGCCCCGCCTCGGCGGCGCCGTCGGCGGAGGTGGCGAACAGCTCGCGGGCCGCCGCGACGTCGACGAACTGCTCGCAGAGCAAGCCGAGCCGGAGCGCACGCCGGGCCCGTGAGCGCG
>JBQGCR010000534.1:0-3814 GCA_052038585.1 Kineosporiaceae bacterium | reverse complement strand
CCCGCGGCACGAGGACGAGGGGGAAGCCGGCCTCGGGCCCCAGGCGCGCCTCGAGCCCCTCGGCCGTGCCGAGGACGGTGACCCGGACGTCCGGGTCGCGCCGGCGCCGGCAGGCGGCGAGCGCGAGCAGGGGGGCGACGTGACCCGTCGTCCCGCCTCCGGCGAGCAGGACCGACAGGCTCACCGCGCGCCCGACCGCCCGCCGCGGCCGGCGCGGACGCCGGGCACGACCGCGAGCGAGCGCCGCACGACGCCGGCCCGGGCACCGAGGGCCTCGGCCGCCCCCGGCACCTGGCGGGCGAAGCCGACGACCATGCCGAGCGCGAGGAGCGTCATGACCAGGGCCGAGCCGCCACTGGACAGCAGGGGCAGGGGCACGCCGATGACCGGGAGCATGCCGAGGACGGCGCCGATGTTGACGACCGCCTGGCCGAGCACCCAGGCGATGACCCCGCCCGTCGCGATCTTGACGAACCGGTCCTCGGAGCGCAGGACGACGAGGAAGAGCCCGATCCCGAGCAGGGCGAACAGGAGGAGGACGACGAGGGTGCCGGCGAGCCCGAGCTCCTCGCCGATGATCGCGAAGATGAAGTCGTTGTGCGCCGCGGGCAGCCACGACCACTTCTCCGAGCTGCCCCCGAGGCCGACGCCCCACCAGCCGCCGGAGGCCAGCGCCCACGTGCCGTGGACGGACTGCCAGCAGCCGTCGAAGTAGTTGTCCGACGCCCCGCCCGTGCCGCTGCCGCTGCACGCCCCGCCGAGCCAGGCGTTGATCCGCGCCATCCGCGACGAGCCGACCTGCACGAGGGCGGCGAGCGCGAGCCCGCCGAGCGCGGCGCCGACGACGAAGATCCGCAAGGGGGCGCCGGCGACCCAGAGCAGGGCCGCGAGCAGGGCGACGACGACGAGGGCGGTCCCGAGGTCGTGCCCGAGCAGGATGAGCCCGAGCATCGCCAGGGCGACGGGGAAGACGACGGGGATGACGGCGTGCGCCGTGCGCGCGACGAGGTCGCCCTTGCGGGCGAGCACCGCGGCGGCCCACACGACGAGGGCGAACTTGGCGGCCTCGGACGGCTGGGCGGTCATGCCGGCGACCGCGATCCAGTTCCGGTTGCCGTTGACGGCGGTGCCCAGCGGCGAGAAGACCAGCCCCAGGGCGACGAAGGCGAGCAGCAGCCCCGGCCAGGCGAGCCGCTTCCACCGGTGCACCGGGACGCGCGCCGCGGTCCAGGCGACCGGGACGGCGATGGCCGCCCACAGGGCCTGCTTGCCGAACACCGAGAAGGAGTTGCCCGTGACCCGCAGCGACTCGACGCTCGAGGACGACAGCACCATGACGAGCCCGATGACCGTCAGCGCGACGGTCGAGCCGAGCACGAGGTAGTAGGCGGCGGTCGGCGACTCGAGCCGCGCGAGGAGGCCGTCGCGCAGGGACGAGACGGTGCCGAGGGCGCGGCGGACGTCCCCCCGCGTGCCGCCCGAGCCGTCCGTGCCGCCCGGCGCCCGCTCTCCGGCGGTCCGGCCGGGGAAGGTCTGCACCACGACGGTCAGCCCTCCCCGGTCGTCCGGTCCTGCCCGTCGGCCCGCCCGGGCCGGCGGGCGCGCGCCCGGGCCGCCGCGGCGAAGGCGTCGCCGCGCGCGGCGTAGTCCGTGAACTGGTCCATCGACGCGCACGCCGGCGCCAGCAGCACGGTGTCGCCCGGCCGGGCGAGCTCGGCGGCACGGTCCACGACGGCGTCCATGAGGCTCACGTCCCCAGTGTCACCGGGGTCCACCCGGACCACGGGGACATCGGGCGCGTGTCGCGCGAGCGCCTGCGCGACGAGCTCGCGGTCGGCGCCGATGAGCACCGCGGCGCGCAGCCGGCCGGCGTGGCGGCGGACGAGGTCGTCGAAGGTCGCGCCCTTGGCCAGGCCTCCGGCGACCCAGACGACGTGCTCGAACGCCGCGAGGGAGGC
Organism: Kineosporiaceae bacterium; assembly: GCA_052038585.1. GTDB lineage: Bacteria > Actinomycetota > Actinomycetes > Actinomycetales > Kineosporiaceae > JBQGCR01. The sequence goes on along the minus strand of JBQGCR010000534.1, from coordinate 1,856 downwards.
CTGGGCCGCGTGCGGGTTCGTCGCCTTGGAGTCGTCGACCCAGCGCACGCCGTCCGCCTCGGCGACGAGCGCGATCCGGTGCCCGCCGGGGACGAAGCCGCGCAGGCCGTCCCGGACGGCGGCCGCCGGGACGCCGTGGGCGCGGGCGAGCGCCGCGGCGGCGAGCGCGTTGGCGACGTTGTGCGGCGCGAGGGTGCCGCCGCCTGCGGCGCGGACGTCGTCGAGCGTCCCGAGCTCGGCCGCCGACGTCGCCCGCTCGGCGACGAAGGCGCGGTCGCAGAGCACGTCGTCGACGACGCCGAGCATCGACAGGCCCGGCACGCCGAGGGTGAACCCGACGGCGCGGCAGCCCTCGACCACCTCGGCGTCACGGACGAGCTGCTCGGTGACCGGGTCGGCGACGTTGTAGACGCACGCGACCTCGGCGTTGGCGTAGACCCGCCCCTTGTCCCGGGCGTAGGCGTCCATGGAGCCGTGCCAGTCGACGTGGTCCTCGGCGACGTTGAGGCAGGCCGCGGCCTGCGGCTGGATCCGGTGCGTCCAGTGCAGCTGGAAGCTCGACAGCTCGACGGCGATCGCGTCGTACGGCTGCGGGTGGAGCACCGCCTCGAGCACCGGGGTGCCGACGTTGCCCGCCGCGACCGCCCGCTCCCCCGCCGCGGTGAGCATCGCGGCGAGCATCTGGACCGTCGTCGTCTTGCCGTTCGTGCCGGTCAGGGTCAGCCACGGGGCGGCGCCGGTCGCCGCGCGCATCCGCCAGGCGAGCTCGACCTCGCCCCACACGGGGACCCCCGCGGCGGCCGCGGCGGCGAGCAGCGGCTGGTCCGGGCGCCAGCCCGGGGAGGTGACGACGAGGGCGGGCGCCGCCCCGGCGACCGCCGGCAGCGCGTCGGCGGCCCCGAGCGCGAGGGTCGCGCCGAGGGTGTCGAGGATGACCGAGCGCTCGTGCAGCGTCGTGCCCGGCCGCGGCGTCGCCCCGTCGGCGACGACGACGTGGGCGCCGCGCTCGAGGAGGGCGTCCGCCGCGGCGAACCCGGAGACCCCGAGCCCGGCGACGACGACGCGCAGGCCGGACCAGTCGGCGTCGCGGTGGGTCAGGGCGTCGAGCCGGCTCATATGCCGACCACCCACTCGGCGTAGAAGACGCCGAGGCCGAGGCCGACGAAGAGCCCGGCGATGATCCAGAACCGGATGACGATCGTCACCTCGCCCCACCCCGCGAGCTCGAAGTGGTGCTGCAGCGGGGCCATCCGGAACACCCGCTTGCCGGTCAGCTTGAACGAGCCGACCTGGATGATCACCGAGAGCGTGATGAGGACGAACAGGCCGCCGAGCAGGACGAGCAGGAGCTCGGTCCGGCTCGTGATGGCCAGGCCCGCGAGGGCGCCGCCGAGCGCGAGCGAGCCGGTGTCGCCCATGAAGATCTTCGCCGGGGAGGCGTTCCACCAGAGGAACCCGAAGCACGCCCCCATGACGCAGGCCGCGACGACGGCGAGGTCGCGCGGGTCGCGCACCTCGTAGCACTGCGGGCCGGGCGAGAGCAGGCACGACTGGTTGGACTGCCACGTGCCGATGAGGACGTAGGCGCCGAGCACGGCGACGCTCGCGCCGGTCGCGAGGCCGTCGAGGCCGTCGGTGAGGTTCACGCCGTTGCTCGTCGCGGCGATCATGAGGTAGGCCCAGACGACGAAGAGCACCGTGCCGAGCGCCGCACCGCCGAAGGCGAGGTCCACCCCGGTGTCCCGGATGAACGAGACCTGCGTCGAGGCGGGGGTGAGGAACTGCGCGTTCTCGAACTGCAGCGCGAGCACGGCGAAGGCGACCGCGACGAAGGACTGCCCGGCGAGCTTGGCGCC